>JAYVHQ010000049.1:0-2217 GCA_043771035.1 Candidatus Kaiserbacteria bacterium
TTGCTCCCGAAATATCCTCCCTCCTCGCCACTACTCTAAAATAAAGGTAGAATAGCCCCATTATGTTTACGTATATTTGGCACACCATTTTCTTTGACCCGGTCTATAACAGTTTAGTATTTTTTATTGATGTATTGCCTTCTGGGGATGTTGGATTAGCGATTGTGGCGACAGTGATTGTCGTAAAGTTTTGTTTACTCCCCCTCTCGATCAAAGCAGTCAAAACCCAAAAAATAATGAAGGAGCTCGAGCCAAAATTAAAAGAGCTCAAAGAAAAATTCAAAGACAAAAAAGAAGAACAAGCTAAAGCGATGATGGCGCTGTACAAAGACGCGGGTATGAATCCCTTTGCCAGTATTTTGCTTCTGTTTATTCAGATACCATTTATCATTGCCATTTATTTAGCAGTCAGTAAAGGTGGCGGGGTGACACTTCCGGGAATCAATACCGATATTTTATATTCATTTATTCCTAATCCCGCCGTTGTCTCGATGGAGTTTTTTGGTCAGTTTGATATCACGCAAAAAAGCCTCATCCTAGCCTTACTTGCTGGTGCCACACAGTTTTTTAGTACGAAACTATCAATGGCCGCCATGCCTCTAAAAGAACGAGATAAAGACGCTGCCCCCAACCTCAAAGACGACTTCGCCCGCAATATGCAGTTCCAAATGAAATACGTCATGCCCGTCTTCATTATCTTTATTGCTTACAGCTTCTCCGCCACCATCGCCCTCTATTTCGTAGTCAGCAACCTGGTCCAAATCGCCCAAGAGTTGTACGTAAGGAAGCACCGGTAGACAAAGCGCTAGCATTGTTGTAAAAAGAGAGTAATATATAAGATATGTCTTTCTTAAATACAACTCATTCAGGCAGTGTTCGTAACGTTATTTTTCAAGAAAATGGAGAATGGTTTGCTGTCGCTCTAGAATTAAACATTATAGAAACTGGTGATTCCCCACAAGAAGTTATGATGCTACTCGATAGCGCTATTAAAGGGTATGTCGACGGTGCGCGGAAATCAGGATTATCAGTGGGAGTCTTAAATCAAGAGGTTGATCCGGAATACGAAGCCTTATGGAATGAAGTAATTGAAGGTAACGATACCCAACATAAAATAGTTTACAGCACCACCGTCCACCAACTAGCCGCTTTAGTGTAAAAGGTATTATGTCTCGCGGTTTTAACAATTGGAACGCCGCACAAGTAATCAAGTTCCTTAAAAATAATTCTTTTATTCATACACACACGAGAGGTAGTCATTTTTATTACACTGCAAAAATTCATGATGTAGATAGACAAGTCTGTGTTCCAGTCCATGGCGGAGCAAGTTTACATCCTAAAGTTATGAAATCAATCGTACGGCAATCAGGGTTGTCAGAAAAACATTGGTTATCGTAGATTACATTCTAAACTTACTTCGTCAGCTTGCTGCGGGGTAGTTTATTGTTAGTTTTTGTTGTAAAACCATCCCCAATTAACCTTCAAACCGTCTCTCGTTCCGTCTTTGCGAGCCTCAGCGTGGCAATCCACGTTCTTAAACTTTTGATTGCCGCAGTAATTCTGCATTTGTTCCATTACCTTGCAATGACGGTCGCTTATTTTGTGTTGGGGTTATTTGGGGATGGTATAAAATCGACCAAGAATTATTGATACAATTATTTAATTAATATAAACTTCAGGTAAAACCACTATCATATATGATAGTGGTTTTACGCAATTACTAAAATTTAAAACTAATACTTTTCTAAGATTTCTAAAATATTTTGAGATAAGCCAAGGAACTCCTCTTTAGATTTTTCGATATTGTCTTTGGTACCTTGGTGATGGTCGGCAATTAAATTTGGGTCTACTTCATAAATCGCTACACCTAATTCCTGACATTTTGCAGGAATGCTCCCGTAGTCTTGGATAATTTGCAAGGGCTCTTTCCAACTCTTCTCAACTAAACCATTACGACAATGTTTTTCAGATAAGAATACCTTTACTCGTTCAGGAATTTTCTCCATCCATGTGCGGTGATCGGCAATGGGTTGCTTGCTGTATACATTGTATGAATTAACAATATAGCCAATAAATAATGGGTCTCCATTGAGTACAAATTTAGTTTCGGTGTTACCAGCCAGTGCCTTAGCTGTCACCTGCCACTGCCTCTTCCAGCGCTCATAAATTACGCCCAAGTTTTCTATGCCCTGCACACTAAACGCATCAGGCATCATT
>JAYVHQ010000050.1:0-2402 GCA_043771035.1 Candidatus Kaiserbacteria bacterium
CCACTTCTCTATTTCGGCGTGGTTTCCATTAAGCAGGACTTCCGGCACGGGGTATTTTTTCTTTTTGTAGACCAAAACGTCAGGACGGGTGTAGGTAACGCCCTCAGTTGCACGATCGTCCTCAAGTGAATCGAAGGTTCCTAGTACCCCGGGAATCTGACGGGAGACACTATCGATAATGGTGAGGGCTGGTAATTCCCCACCTGTGAGCACATAGTCACCGACGGACACTTCTTCGGCATTCAAGACTTCGTTTACTCGCGCATCAATACCCTCGTAACGACCTGAGATTAAAACCAAGTGATCATATTCATCGGCCCACTTCTTGGCGATGGTGTTAGTAAACACTGTCCCACGTGGTGACATAATTAACGTCTTTACCTTCCCAGACTTTAAGGAGGAGGTCTTGCCTCCGACTGCCTTTTGCCACGCACGCAAAATTGGTTCAGCAATCATTACCATACCTGGTCCACCGCCATACGGTCTCTCGTCGACTTTTTTGTGTTTATCAGTCGAGAAATCACGTGGGCTGTAGTAGGAGACGTCAATTTGCTTCCCCCTTACCTTAGCTCCCTTGCCCTTCTCCACCTTTTGCGCCCGCCCCAAAATACTCGCGTCAGTATAGGTGCGACAAACTTCGGGAAATAATGTAATAACGTGGAAATGCATAATAGTTAGCGGTTACGTTTAGTATGAATAAATTGGGAAATATAAATATAATCATCGTCTAGTTTATAAATCATCACAAACGGAAGTCTGCCTAAAACCAGCGCATATGTATTTTTAAACTTGGTTTTTTTGCCTACAAACGGGGAAAACGTTAAGAAACTATATGCGCTGTCAACAATGTTTTGGAGCTCAATAGCCTTCGAATCACCCCACATTTCAAAGGTGTAGGTTTGGATTTTATACAGGTCATTTTGAGCACTATTGAGCACCGATATCTGCCGCATATTTTGTCCGTAGTAGATTCATCGCTTCTGCGTGCGTATAGGTTGGTTCATTATCAACATTTTTCATCCGCCGATCGAGCTCTGCCAACTCAGCGTCAGTCAGCTCAAAAAAATCGTCTTCGGTAGGAATTACTAAATCCGCAAATAATTCGTCGTGCGTATATGAAGCCGTATCAGTTTTAAGTAGCTGTTTAATCTCGGCACGCTCTGTATCAGAAAATGTAAATTCCCCAGCCGTAGACTGAGTTAGATCATTCAAAAATTCAGCCAATTTATCTTGCTGCTCAATTGGCAGTGTTTCAAATTTTGAGATTACTGTTTGCAACTTTGTCATGTAAATACTATACCACACTTTCTTAAGTTTTAGTAAAAAACCGCAAGTAACCTCTCGCCCCGCAAAAGTCTTTGCGAGCCCGCAGGCGTGGCAATCCAGGATTTATATAAAGCGCCTCTGGATTGCTTCGTTTGCAAACTCGCAAAGACGAACGTGACGCAGCTATAGAAGTGAAGAAAACTTTTCCAAAACTGGCGGAAATTGTGACATAAGAGGTGTAGGAAAATTACCATTTTTGTACCACCCCTGTTCAAGAGACTTTTCAGGTTCAGTAATACGCACTTTTTCTCTATCGACCTCAACTTTATTTACGATATACAACCAATGAGTTTTAATTCCATCTATTTCAAGAATTGCTTCGTGCAGACCTAAAACTCAATATGCTTTGGCAATACACCCAATTCTTCTTCCACTTCTCTGCTTATACTATCTTCGATCAGCTCGCCAAACTTAAGGCTACCAGAACCTGTTGGCTCCCAGGTAAAATGTTCATCGCGACATTTGTCTGAACGAAAACCTACCACGTAGTTTCCCTGTCCATCATGACAAAGGTTACATACTACAATGCCTGTAAAATTGATTCCCTTTTTCATATATTCAAAAATCGTAGCACAAAACCAGCCGGAACCATAAGTTCCGGCTGGTTTTGACAATCTAATCTATTTCCAAATTTCCTAAAGATAGAAACGAGAGGAAATACGAGGCGAGTAACAAAAAAGTCGCGACTGGGACGAATAGTCCAGGGAGCGACTTTTTTGTGTACGGGGCAAAGTAGTTTGCTCGTTTATATCTTTAGGTCGTCGATGGCTTCGTCTAAGGTTTTAGCACTCGGCGCACTCACCATCCCTTCTTCCTGCATTGCTTCGCTCATGTCGCGACTCATGCCTTTACCCCCTTCTGGTTCATTAATTTTGAGATTTACGCGGGCGTCATGCTTCATTCCTACAACGCGAAGCAAGGTCCGGATGGCCTTGGCAGTATTTCCTGACCGACCGATGATTTTACCCATATCGTCTGCGTGGACATCAAGTGTAAGGAGCACGCCCATCTCATCTACAGTGCGGTTAATTTTAACGGTGTCTGGATTATCGACGAGTGATTTTACTAGACTCTCG
>JAYVHQ010000051.1:0-2486 GCA_043771035.1 Candidatus Kaiserbacteria bacterium
CCATCTTGTTGTCATTCTCGAGCTTGGCTTGAGAGCCTAGAATCATCAGGAGAAACTTCTCATTTGGATTATTCGTGAACTTCTGACTGAACGTTCGTATCTCATGAAGAAGCTGTTGATCCATTAGGTCAACAACTGCACCAAGGTCGCCTGCATTACGCGATAAGCGGTCAGGTGCCCATGTTAATATCGCATTGAACTTACCGAGTTTAATCTCGGATATGAGCTCATTGTAAATCGGTCGTTGCCCAACCTCCTTTGAGGAATGCGATTCTCGTTTGATCTCCACAATCTCCAGTCCCTCGCGTGTAGCGAGAGACATCATTTCGTTTACTTGTGATTCGATTGATAATGCTTGCTTATCCTCTTGCTCCATTGATTTTCGAGCATAGAGGCAGTATTTCAGGCTCGTAGTCGCAAGTGCTACAGGCGCCGTCATCAGGGTGTTCGTCGCGTATTTTTCCATACACCCAATCAATGACGCAACCTCCTTTATAAGTCTAGTGCCCACCATGGTTTGTAAGGTTTTGGTTTACCACTACCCAGTTTGTGGCCACCAGTTAGACCAACACTGCCTTGTGGACGTTGTCCAATTAGCTCCAGTATCATGATTGTAAAGGCATCAACTAAGTCGTCATGTTTCTCTTTGCCAAAGCCCAATAGTTGCTCAATAAGCTCCTCACAACCTGTCTCAGGAAATAGAATTCGACCCTCACGTAAAAGGGAGGTAGTGAGATTAAGACGTGATCGTTTATCGGTAATAGGAGTTACTCCAATAACGTTATGAGAACGACTTTGGAGCATTTGCACCATAGCATCTTGATAACCCACATTCTCAATGTATGTTATTACTCGCGGGTGTATTAACTTTGCGGCACAAATTGACGATTGAATTGTTGCGAGTTGATCAGGAAAAGGAATTCTCCTGTTAATTGGATTGGCTTGAATGTAAATCTCCATATCTTTGCCATGACCATACACGTACGCTGTAACTATAGCTGTGCAGTCAGCAGAAGCTTTTTGGCTGATTGCTAAATCAACCCCAATAGCAATTTGAGAAATATGTTTCTTAGGTAAGTATATGTGTCTATTTATCCATTCAGGACGCACAACCTGTTCTTCAGATGAAATAATTTGCAGGAGATATTCCCGATACCACGCTATTTCGTTCATCGTCTTTTCTCGCTCAGCGTCAATACTTTCTTTGGTAGGGTATTTACCTGGCCAGAGCGGGTTACCCTCCGCATCAATAATTGGATACTCACGGTAAACACCTTTCATGTGAGTCATTTCGTTGTTCTCAATCTTTTCCTGCAGACGTTTCAAAACAGAATCTTCATGGAGTAGGTTCCCAACGGCAATGATGCGCGTTTTAGTATTACCAGCAGGTATGAGTTCGCCTGTGAGCCAATTGAATGCCTTGTCCCGTCCCTCGCGAGTCTTTACTGAGTTTATGTCCTCAATGTCGTCCACGATAATTAAGTCGGGTCGGTGCTGGTTGTGACGCATACCTCGAATACTCTGTTCAACGGATGTAATCATAATTTTCACCCCTAACTTTTTCAAAGTCAGCCCCGTTGCATTACCGATACTGTCTTTCTCCTCTTTGAATGGTCCGAGGTCTTGTTGGAGGAGAATATTGTTTTCTAGTTCCGTCTTGATATTTTGTAGGTGTTGTCGCCCTTTTGCATCAGTCTGAGCGCAGATCACAATAAACTTCTTTTGTTGGACACCAAGAATAGCCCACAGCACATACGCAGTGGTGATAATAGTTGATTTGGCAGATCCACGGAAAGCACAGAAGACAGCTAATTTGATTGCGTCATTATCGAGAATGTTGAACATCTCCTTGTGAAAGGGGGCTGATTCGTATTCCATATACTGATTAAAGTAGACGGGTAGAAAGTGTTCTAAACTCCTTCGAGTGACATTCTGTCGAACTACTGGGTCATTAATGATTTGCTCAAATAACTTTTCAGTTTTTGATACTTTAGTTTTTCTTTTCGCCATAGTGACGGAGCGAAGAGAGCTGAAGAGCTTTCTTGATTAACTGTTTCTGCTCTTTAGATAGAGGTGCATCTTTAGTGGTCACGGTTCCCGACAGTTCGATTTTGTTGTTGTATCTTGGATTATGAGTTGAGAGGTAAAGCCTGATAGCTTCAATTTTCTTATCACCAATTAAAGAGAAAAGCTGGCTTTCGGCAACATCAGACATAAACGTCCGACCTTCAGTCAGACCCTCCTCAACTTTCTTCTTAAATTGTTTATTACTGTTTACCCAGCGGTATACCGTTGCTCGTCCAACACCAACTTTCTGGCAAGCTGTCTCGATAGTTGGAGTACGCTTTAGTTGTTCCAAAAACACCGTTTTTAGCTTGTCCTGGCGTACTTCTATAGTAGTGCGTCTACTCATACCGCATCGCCTTAATTCCTGTCAATTTCTCGTATCTATCAATAATGGTTTGGCAGTATTCAGGATCAAGTTC
>JAYVHQ010000052.1:0-2088 GCA_043771035.1 Candidatus Kaiserbacteria bacterium
AATTTACACGTCGTTGCAGTTGTATGTCATGGTGTATGAAGACTTTGCGCAAGAGCCGCTCAAAGAAATGCAAAAACTCTATGATTTTTTAGAGTTGGACCGAGAGTTTATACCCCAGCGTTTGTTATCGTATGCGCCACCGCCTGATGAGCCCAAACACCGAGGACGAATTTCACGCTTGATTAAATTTGTGGTGACACGGATTAAAAAATTACACCCCAAGAAATTGTTCGGCCCGATAGTGCCAGCGGCACCACAGCATGCTCAGTTTTTATCAGCGTCTGAATTAGATATTTTTAAAAAAACTTTTGCTGCGGATGCGGCGCAATTATCGAATTTGCTGCATCGGGACATGGTGGTCGAATGGAACCTAAAGTAGGTACTTCCATAAACGGTGAATGAAGAAATGAGCGTAGCGATTATTTTGAATTTATGTTGCTGGAAAATAAGGAGCTTGCGACTATATTTTCTGTATGCAGAGCCGAGATTTTTTCTCCTAAGGAAAATCGCTGGACCGTTGCTGCGGTACATTTTCTTTCGCCGTACAATAAAAAGTAAAACGGCCAAAATATTTAATTTTTGAATTGTGCTGCCGCAACCTTCTCTCATAACGATGGACGTGGATTGTCACAACAGTTCCGCTTCGCTACACTTGCTTCGTAAGGACGGTAAGGGTGCAGATGAGGGCTATGCTAAGTTCTGTCTTTGCGAGTCCACAGACGAAGCAATCTTGAGTCATTGTTAATAAGCTCCTGGATTGTCATGCTGACACAAAGACGTTTAGGGTTTGAAGTTGCACTAAAAGGTTCTATATTTAAATTCTAATACCATCCCCAATTAACCGTCAAACAGTCCCTCGTTCCGTCTTTGCGAGCCTCAGCGTGGCAATCCACGTTCTTAAACCCGGGATTGCCACGCCTGCGGGCTCGCAAAGACGGTCGCTTGCTTTGGGTTGGGGTTATTTGGGGATGGTATAAAATAGTTTTGCACTGACAGTGCCCGGTCGTCTAGACTTCGAGGTTTTTAGAATATGGTATATTTATCACTATTATGGGCTTAGGATACATCCTGTGCTCAAGAGTAGTACCTATTAATTATAATTACACAGCGTATGTCGAACCAAACACAAAAATCTACGAGCGGGATGGCTGATATTTTAAAAGGAGTAGTGTTTATTGGTTTGTTTGCGATACCGTTTCTCACCTTGTATGTCGAGAATGATTTCTTTTTCCCGTACATTACCGGTAAAAACTTCTTATTTAGGATTATTGTTGAAGTGGTGCTCGCTTCGTGGATAGTGTTGGCGCTCTATGATGTCAGGTACCGGCCGCGTTTTTCCTGGATATTAGGTAGTTTTGGAATTTTAATTACGGTGATGCTGGCGGCTAGCTTGCAGGCAGAGCATGTCGGTACGGCGCTGTGGAGCAATTTTGAACGAATGGATGGGTACGTTACGTTAGCGCACGTCTTTGCCTACTTTGTGGTGTTAGGTTCGATGCTCACGACCCCAAAGGTCTGGTCATATTTCTTGCATACGACCGTTGTGGTTGCGGGAATTGTGGCGCTCAAAGGGCTGTCACAATTATCAGTCAGTGGCGCTCGGATTGATAGTAGTCTTGGTAATGCTGCCTATATGGCGGTATACATGTTATTCCATATTTTCTTTTTGTTTTATTTGTTTGCGCAAACAAAAGTCACTCCCTATCGTTTCGTGTACAGTTTACTGATTGTTTTGTTTATTTTTGTGCTCTTGCAAACAGGGACCCGTGGTACGGCCATTGGTTTGGTTACTGGTTCGGTAGCTATGGTGGGTTATATTGCGCTCTTTGGAGCCCGGTTCGTGCAAGCACGTAAATACGCCCTCGGTGCACTCGTGGCGATTGTGCTTTTGGCAGGAAGCTTTATCGCTGCGCGAGATACTTCTTTTATTCAAAGCAATCCGTCACTTGCTCGTGTGGCTAATATCGACCTTGGTAACGACTTGCGTATCCGGTCGATTATTTGGGGAATGTCACTTGAGGGTATCAAAGAAAAGCCGATTTTGGGCTGGGGGCAGGGTAACTTCAACTATGTCTTTAATGAACAGTA
>JAYVHQ010000053.1:0-8820 GCA_043771035.1 Candidatus Kaiserbacteria bacterium
AATTCCAGGGCCCTTTTCACAGTTGCTGCCTGATATGGAACTACTGACTCCACAATCGTGACTTCCTGACTCATTTTTGCTACCTGTACGGTGAATAAATAAAAACAAAACCAAGAACCCAGAACAATAATCCCGGTAGTGACACTAAGGCCGGCAAACCATTCCCGATTTGGGTGCATTATGTGTGTATCAGCAATACCTTTATCTCGCCTGAGAATATGCCGAACCATCTTGGTAATATCTTTAGTTTCAATCATATTGTAAAATAAGCTTCATTTTAATATTGGCTTTCCATACATTTGTATCTGTTTTTACAAATGATAACTCTGTAGTCTTTTTATGATAGGGAATATTCTCAAGCAGTGAGATGAACTGTTGGACTGTAGCTTCAGCACCAGTAAAATCAAAACCGATAGCAAGCACTGCCGGCGTAACGAGCCCGCCAGCATCAGTACTTTTTGGAATAATTGCGAGTTCGTTTGTTGTTAAAGTCACTCCAGTAACTTTAGCATTTTTTTCGATTTCAGAAATAAATGATATGGTATTTTTTTCTTCAATGAAAAGATTTCTAATTTGTTCACGATCGTCTTTTGTAGATAACAATAATCCTTGTACAGAATTATAAGCAGCCTCTTTAGCTGAGTGCTCCCCGATTAAACGTTTAGCTTCCTCGAAGCGTACCCCTTGTTGGCTGACATCATACAGCGTGTACGAGAAAATCCCAGCGCTCGCAAGGAAGCAGGTTAGAGAAAAAAATAAGATGGTGTGCGATTTTTTATTCATATCGTGGTGGTCGTAGCTAGGACTATTTCCATATTAAACAACAAATCTTTATCTTTTATCAAATTTGCTATCGGGAGGTTGACTGTGGTAAACCTCGTATCTAAAGTGACCCTGTCTCTGAATAATGCCAGGGCCTGTCTCGAATCAGCGATGCCTGAAAGAGTAATACTTCCACCTGTCGTCAATTTTGAAAATTGAAAATTATTAAGCATCACACTATCTCCAGCGTATTTATTTAGGATAGTAATTAAATCAGACGGAGTATTGGTTGACGAGGTTTCAAGCAGGAGTTTTGCTTGATTACTCGCAGTCACTAATTCTGTCGCTGTAATGTCATACGTTGCCACTTTTGCCAACCCAGTAGAAACAACATTCTCGAGCTCACTAATCTCAGTCCGCAAAGCAATTTGTGTCGGGAGTAAAAATACTGCCAAAATAATTAGGGCTGCACTTCCCATTAAGAGCCACGTCGCTATAACGCGTTTCCAATATTCAAACGCAATACTCTTTTTTGCTGACGGGGGGATGAGATTGATCATAGCTATACAGTTTTCTTAAGCGCTAGTCCAATAGCCGTGGCATATCCGTACGAATGCCTCAAATCAATAGGAGGTATCACATCATCCAGCGAAAAAGCATTCTGCCAAACATTGGCTCTAACTGTTTTTATACCTAAAACTTCTGTGAAATATTCAGGAAGACCCTTTAGATTTATACTTCCCCCGCATAATGTTATGGACTGGATGCGTCTTTGCGACTGTTTAAATAAGCCTGCCTGCCAGTATTGAATTCTTGATTCAATTTCGTCTTTAATAACAGAAATGGTGGAAATTAAAGCGTCATAACAAACCGTATCAACAGCTCCTTTAATGAGGCCTTGATTATTTTTAATATCAGTCAGCTCACTCTCTGGAACATCGCCCAGTTCTTTTCTGAGGATATCAGACAATTGATTGCCCCCAAAATCAATAGTCGAGGTATACATCAACACTCCATCGAGCACAATCCCTATACCTGTTCTCGTTTTACCAAAATCAACCAACATGTGCGCCCCCTTACTATCATGAGGTAATACCGAACGGACCATCGCCTGCGCTTCTACTTCAAAAGAAATTGGAGTTAATTTTGCAGCTAAACACGCGTCATAATAATTTAAAATCGTATCCCGAGCATAGGCAGCTACCACAATTCGCAGTGACTTATCAGTTGTTTCACTTTTTAAAATATCGTAGTCAAAAAAAGCTTCTCGGGCAGGAATTGGCACATTTTCTTCCAATCTAAATTCGAGCAATCCTCTTATTTCTTTAGCCGGTGTTGAACGCTTAATCTCAGTTTCAAACAGATACGCCTTTTCCTCAGGTAATGAGACGCGTATGTATTCCGCTTTTGTGAGTGCTTTGAGCTCTCCCAAGACCGCTGTTAATTTTTTTGGATCAATAACTTGTCCACGTTTGAGCACTCCTTCAGGAATATCTAATTCCCCCCACGCTTTTAGTTTGTTTTTAGGTGCTACATGCCCGCTACTTGAGAACTTTACATACTTAAGAGACGTGTCAGAAATATCAACACCAACACTCTCCATCATAATGTATGACGGCGGAGGGATAATTTTTTCAAAAAGTGAAAGGGCATTCATCACTAATAGTATACGCTGTTTCACTAGTAAATTACTCAGAAACTCACACTGATAATTATGTACTACCCTATTTTATTTTTGATCCTGCGGGCAGTGGTGTCCTCAGAGAAAGGAGAGAAAACTCCTCACCCTCACTTGCAGCTAGAATCATTCCTTGGCTTTCGAGTCCGGCAATAACTTTTGTTTCAAGATTAATTAAAAAAGGTGTCTGCACCCCTACCAGGGACTGTGGATCAGCAAAATACTTTTTAATACCCGATAAAATTTGTCGCGGTAATTCCTCCCCGACATCAACGGTTAATTTGAGAAGCTTGTTCGAATCAGGAATAATTTCAACCGCCGTTATTGTTCCCACGACAATGGTTAATTTTGCAAAATCGTCGTACGTAATTGTGTCCATAAAAGTTATTTTAATTTAGTAATAAAGGCATCCAGTATCAAAGTGGCGGCCGCGGCGTCAGTCATGGCAGTCTTTCCTTGTAACTGAATGGCCGCTTGGGTGGTGTATTGCTCAGGTTGGAGATGAATCGGCAGTCCGGTTTCCAGTGTTAAATCGAGCATTAAACTCTCAACTGCTGCATGAACAGTATTTGGTTTCCCGTTACGATCAAGGGAATGGCCAATGATGATTTCTCCCACTTTTTCTTTATTGATCAACCCGACCAATATTTTAAGTAAGTCGGGCGAATTAGGGATGACGCTGTGTGGGAAGGCCATAGAACCCGATTCATCTGTCAGGGCTAGCCCAAGTTTTTTTGTACCGTAGTCGATGCCAAGTTTTCGCATGAGTGTATTGTAGGGGATTTTAGGGGGGTTGGCAAAGTAGGCTCTCACCAGGAATCGAACATTACATGTTCAGTACCCGTTGTCGCTAGATTGTTTCGCAAGCTCACAATCTAGCTGGCAACAGCTTCGATTCTTGCAACGGATTTTTTACAAAAATCCTGCAACTGGTGAGAGCACCAATTTAAAAAGCCCCTTTCGGGGCAATTTAAATTGGTGCTCTCACCAGGAATCGAACATTACATGTTCAGTACAGGTTGTCGCTATTTTTGCAAAATAGCTGGCAACCTTTTCGATTCCTGCCGCAAAGCCTCCCAGGCTTTGCTGTGAGAGCACGAATGAAAAAGGCACCCTTTAGGGGTGCTCTTTTTCATACTCGTGCACTCTCTCGGTCTCGGAAAATCTTTCATCAAGCCCCATAAGGGTCTTTCAGCGAATTGGATCGGGGTTCAGCGAAGCCTCTCGGTAGGGGGCTTATTCCAGCCAAATATTACAAATCTGACACCCAAAGCTTTATTCCGTCTCTTTCTTTCGAGTCAGAAACCAAAAAAGACAAATTCCAGCAAATCCCCACGAGAGGTCAGCCAAACTGAAAGTTCTTGTGGAAGCAAATTTTTGAGCAAATTCTTCCAGAGTTACAATGGGGAATAAAATTAAAAACGCTAAAGGAATTGCAAATTTTAAGATGATAACTGTTCTTTTGTTAAGTGCTTTATGAAGAAGGTAGAACCAAACTCCATATAGGACAAAGTGACCAATTGAATCGTACATAGGCACCATACCAATTTCGGTTGGAATAACACCCATATACGCACCGATTAATACAAGAATTATGAAAGCAGTATAGAGGCCAAATAAATACCAATTTTTCATTGCTGATTAACTTTATTAAGTGAATACCAATCTAGGTTTCTGGTTATGTACATGAGAGTTGCCAGAACTCCAAACAACAACACCGAACCAAACAGAAGTGCTAATTCTTCAAGCTGAAGAAGAATATACAAATATCCATACAAGGCTATCAACAGAGCTCCAATTGTAAATGCTCTTTTCTTTGCCTTGAGAACACTGAAACAGTATCCGGTAATCAATATTGTGATTGCAGCAGTTGAAATAAGATAGGCAGGAAGAAAACCTATGACTTCAACAAAGGAAAGTAAAAGCAGATAGAATAGTGCAATAGCCATACCTACCAATAAATATTGCATTGGATGAATACGTAGTCCAGATAAGACTTCGTACATGAAGAAGGTCAAAAATGTCAGAGTGATAAACAAGATGGAATATTTGGTAGATCTATCAACCATAGTGTATAAATCAACTTCTTGGTATAGACCAACTCCAAATGTTTTAGATAGTAAGGCGTCTTTATCTACGGTGAAAGAATCACTAACCCAGTATTTGGGTAGACTTTTACCGTAAGAGGTAATGTTCCAAGTAGCCTCAAATCCATTCTCGTTAATACTTCTTTCTTCTGGTAAGAATTCACCGGTAAAACTTGGAGCATTCCAATCAGACTTCACGACAACATTTGTATCTTCACCTAGTGGTAAAAATGATATTTCACGACTGCCCTTAAGTGGCATTTCAAATGAGAAAGTGTAGTTTGGCTGGTTTGGATCTATTGTTATATTTTTATGTACTCCATTTTTATCGAGAGTTACGAACTCTGAAGAAGGCTGCATCTGATATTTACTATCGTTAAGTATCAGATCAAAAATGGATGAGATTCCCCTAGTGTCTGACACATTAATAGATACCACTGCTTGCTCCCACAGGATTTTTGTATCTGCTGAGGATTTTATCTCTATATCATTTAGATCAAAATTACCTGAACCGTTTATTGTTGTTGTGTAAACAGGAATATTGTACACACCTCTTTCGAGCAGTTGAGATGCAACCCGACTCTCGTATGAAAGTTTTTGTGGTAAAAGAGTAAGAATGGATGTATTTACAACTCGTTCACCAGTGCTGGTAACGATTGTTTTTTCAACAGGAATAGTAATAACTGGTCCAGCGATTACTTGGGGACGACTCCACTGCTCTGAAATTTCCTCTGCTGTTGTTTCTTGAGTACCTTCTCGTTCTTGAATAATTCCTCGAACAAACATCGTTGCTGACCACGAAACACCTATTAGTAATCCAAGAATTAGAAGTTTGGTCATTAACTGGTTATTATTGTTATAGTTCGGGGGTACTTCTTGCATGTTAATTATTGATTTAAAATTTATGAGTAGTTGCTATTTCTCTATTTTTAACTCCTTAGCCATCAGTTTGGTTACGCAAGATAATGCATAGAATTCCAAATTTCATGTACTAAACATATTTTGTCTATCCCCCTACCATAAACAAGTTCTCATTTTCAATGATTCTTTTCAATCAAATTTGCTAAATCGTCTTGATCTTCATATATACGAATTCTACCCGTTAATACGCCTAAGCGATAGTTGATTCCGTCACTCATCAGTCGCCAATTTGTTTCTTCAAGATGTTTCTGAATAAGCTTCTTCAGTTTTTGCTTACTCTCATACTCATTCTTCGTTTCCATTTCCTCGATACTAAATTCAATTGAAACAATGCGCCCCATGTCTGGCTTCTCAAATATGAGATTAGAGTACTTCTCGTTTTCAAACAACTCAAGTAAATGGGCTTTGAGTTGCGGGACGGTTAGTTTTTTGAGAGCGCTGACTTTGTCATAAACCTCCTTCTTCTCTTCACGTACTTTTACTTTCTCCATCATGTCCCCTATCTGCCTAATACTCTCGCAATCTTGAATATATCTGGAACCCTTCTCATCACTCAAACAGAATCGCTCGCGGTCTCTTTCAAAGTCTGGATCTACCACTTCTTCTTTTGGAGTGAGATGGAGTTCATCAGTATAAGCATGATCACACTTGGTACAGGAGTAGAGAGTGGTGATTATATGCTCCTTGAGTTTATCTGAAATATGGTTCATTTCGTAACCACACTTTTCACATAATGTCGGTTTTGATTTGAATTCCGTCCCATCTTCGTAAAGGATACGGTGAGGTAAACAGGAATTTGGGCATTTGAAGAAAAACTGAACCTTGTCTTCGCTACTCCAAATATCTCTGCTGTCGCAAATCATTTTGCTCGTACACGTCTTGCAACGAATCAGTTGAGGCTCCTCAGCGTTTTCAACTCGATGATCGAGCTGTCTGTCTCGCTCCATCCATTCATCTATTGTCTTGCTTTTGTTCTTGTATTCCTCCCCCGTGGTGAAATAGAGGTACATTTCTCTGGTGGCATATTTCACCCGAATAATTTCTTCAGGAGTTGGCTTCTCTTTCGCTTTCTCGAAAACGGAATCATCTATCCCTTCGTGGTAGCGAACTGCTTCACGACACCGCTCAACGGTGAACTTGTCATACAGGTCGATGTAGTACTGTTTCTCCTTCAGGTGTTGCATGCATTAATGCTACACCTTTTTGGCAAAAGTAACTATACCGCCACAAATAAGCACATTTTCAATTTCAAAATCATTTTTGAAAATTTCTGGAGGTCGTTTTTATATAATTAAAGAAGGTCATACAGCAGTTCGAAATGCTCTCCATAACCTGATTATTTACCGAAGTAACCAATACCTAATATGACTAAAGCACTCATTTGGCACACCGAGACTCGTCTCGTTGATGCCCTCATCCCCTACGAGAAGAATCCACGCACGCTTTCAGATAAGCAACGCCGTGATCTCGAAGCCAGCATTACCAAATTCAATCTGGTCGAGATACCCGCTATCAATACAGACAACACTGTTATAGCCGGACACGCCCGACTGAAGATAATGAAAGCGCTCGGTCGCGGACAAGAAGAAATTGAAGTTCGTGTCCCGAACCGCCAACTCACCAAGTCTGAGTTCGAAGAGTACCTCCTTCGCTCGAACCGAAATACTGGTTCTTGGGACTACGAGCTTCTCAAAGCCTTCGACACCAGCTTCCTCCTCGATATTGGATTCGATGACGGAGACCTCTCAGATATCTGGGACGACGTACTCGAACTTGAAGACGACGATTTCAATGAAGAGAAGGCACTCAAAGAAGCTGAGAAGACCACGATCAAAACCGGAGACATGTTCGCACTCGGTAACCACCGCCTTATCTGCGGAGATAGTACTGACCCGGCAGTAGCCGCTCGCCTTCTCGGTGAACACAAAGTAAACACCGTCTACTGCGACCCTCCGTACAATATCTCCCTCGACTACAACAAGGGAATCGGTGGGAACGCAAATTATGGAGGAGCTGTCGACGACAAAAAGTCAGACGGCGACTTCCGTACCTTCCTCAAAAAAACCATGACCGCTGCCCTCTCCGTTTGCGAGAAAGACGCACACCACTTCTGGTACTGCGATCAGAAGTACGTGGGTCTACTTCAAAACCTTTATGAGGAACTCGGGATCTTATACAAGCGAACAGCACTCTGGATTAAGAACGGGATCAACCCCACACCACTAGTTGCCTTCAACAAATGCTACGAACCGTGTATTTACGGAATCACCGGCAAACCGTACCTCTCAGACAAACATACAAAGTTCCATGAGATTCTAAACCCAGAAGTAGGGACCGGTAACGCCACTGTGGACGACATCACTGACATGATAGACATCTGGCTCGCGAAGCGTGTATCGAGTGACGCCTATGAACACCCTACCCAGAAACCAATCACCCTGCATGAACGACCACTCAGTCGCTGTACTAAAATTGGTCATAACGTACTTGACCTTTTTGGTGGAAGCGGGTCTACCCTCTTGGCGTGTGAGCAGATGAAACGGAATGCATTTTTGGTCGAAATGAATCCAGTGTTTTGCCAAGTAATCATCAATCGATATGAAAAGTTCTCCGGCAACAAAGCTGTACCGCTCAATTAAAACTGGAGATGTCCTAATGTTTGGTGACCACACCCTGATTTGTGGGGACAGTTCCAAGATAGACCTTAAACCATACGGAGATATTCACCTTCTGCTAACTGATCCACCATACGGTATTGATTATGTCGCCAGTAAACGTGGAATTAATGAGGTATCGATGGACAAAGATATTGCAAACGATGGATTTGTGTCCGACAAAGAATATGTCGACTTCACTTATGATTGGCTTGCTCCTGCCCTAAAACAACTGACCAAGAAAAATAGTATCTACATCTTCAATTGCGACAAAATGATATTTGCTTTGCGCGAAGCCTGTGTCAAAGCAGGCATGAAAGTAGCTCAGCTCATTATCTGGGTTAAAGACAGAGCTATTATTGGACGACTCGATTATCTTCCACAGCATGAACTCATTCTCTATGGATGGTATGGAACACACGACTTCAAACGTGGTAAAGATAAGTCCGTTATATTCCAAGCCAAGCCCCAGCAAAGTAAGTTGCATCCAACCATGAAGCCAATCAGTCTATTGCGACGATTGATTTTAAACAGCACCAAAGTCGGCGATACCGTCTATGACCCCTTTGGAGGAAGCGGCTCAACTCTTATTGCCTGCGAACATACGAAGCGAAAGTGTCTCATGATTGAAATGGATCCGGAGTACTGCGAGACGATTGTGCGACGGTGGTTAACACTGACTAAATATGGAGAAGAAACCATCAAGTATAGAAGCTCG
>JAYVHQ010000054.1:0-12292 GCA_043771035.1 Candidatus Kaiserbacteria bacterium
AAGCTGTCCACTTCTTGGATTTTCAAAGAAAATCTCAAGAAGTCTTGCAAAATGCTCCCAGCATTTTTCACCCAGACTTTCTCACTCGCAAAGACGGACCGTGAACTATGCGAAGCCCGTACACTCGTCTTTGCGAGGAGTTTGTAGTGGTAACAGAAAACGACGTGGCAATCCACATCGTTTTTTGATTATTCAGCCTTTAAATCCTCAATCTGCTGTGACTCTTCAATCTTAAACTGCCCTACTCTAGTCCTGCGTAGATTGGCTAAGGTGGCGGGGTACCCTAAGCGTCTACCCAACTCTTCGGCTAGTGAGCGAATATACGTACCACTACCAACTGAAAAATGAACAGTAACTAAAATACGATTGATGGTAGTCATCGTAGTATCAGAAAAGACCACTTCAATATTGGCAACTGTTGCTGCTTGGACCAGCATGTCTCGCACTGGAACGTCAGTGACTATCTCACCGATTTTTTCCGCGGCCCGAGCCCTTTTATACATCGGCACGCCGTCTTTTTTAATCGCACTGTAGGCTGAGACTGGTAAGGTAATAGTACCAACCAAACCCGCTACCGCTACCAAAATGTTCGCTGGATCAAGTTCTATTATATCTACTGACTCAACTATCTCCCCCTCCATATCGCCAGTAGTTCTACTCTCACCAATCAACACCTCCGCTACATAGTCTTTGTCGAGTTTAATAAGCTCAGTTAATTTTTTTGTCCCAGGACCCACACCCAGAATCATCAGTCCAGTAGCTAGTGGGTCAAGCGTACCAGCGTGGCCAATTTTTTTAATATTAATTTGTTTACGAACACGACGAATCACATCAAACGACGTGATTCCTTTTGGTTTATCAATCAGGAGAATTTCTTGCATGTGCTTGAGTATACCAAAAACGGCACTAGATGACGAAGTCATCTAGCATCGATAGGGTTTACATAAATTTATAACACTAATAATCAACCCTGCAAAAATAGTTGTCACTCGTCATTGTGAACGTTGTGCGGCAATTCACATAACTACAGTGGATTGCCACGGTAATTCCGCCTGCGCCACATTACCTCGCGCTGACAAACTTGGGTTTTTTTGATGTGAGGAAGTTCTTTTGAAATATTATCCCTATAAACTAGCTTTAAATTCCCCGTACCCCTTTGCATCCATATTACTTTCAGGAATAAACCTTAAGGCAACACCATTTAAGCAGTACCGCAATCCACCTCGGTCACGTGGTCCATCAGGAAATACGTGTCCTAAGTGATTGTCAGCAATGGCCGACCGGACCTCAGTTCTTTTAGAGAAGAAGGTGTTGTCTTCGTGCTCTGTTACAGCTGAACTTGCAATTGGTTTTACAAATGACGGCCAGCCAGTTCCTGAATCAAACTTGTCTTTTGAGGAAAAAAGTGGCTCCCCCGACAATACATCAACATAAATCCCTCGTTCGTAATTTTTATCAAGTGGACTAGTACCTGCTCGCTCAGTACCTTCTTCTTGAGTGACTTTAAAGGTAATATCGTCTAATTGTACCTTAAGCAACTCCTTGCTCGGTTTTACATAAATTTGCCAATTGGTATTGTTCATAGATGTAGTATTAGGATTTACAGCGGCATTTTTACGCCATGATAAGTTTGCTTTGGTATCAGTCCCCCACACCTTTGAAATAAAGGCATCACGTCCTGAAGCATTACGATAGTATTTATATTTTAGGCTCGACAGTGTTCCTTTGTAATAATCTTGATGATACTCTTCAGCTACCCAGAATTTTGGTGTCGCCTCTACCGCTACTGCCAAATCTTTTGCGTAAGGTCCTTTGTCGTCAACTTCTTTAATCAGATTAGTAATAATATTTTTCTCTTGGTTATTACTAAAATAAAAGGCTGGTGCATAATACACGCCACGATCTCCAAATGAACCCTCGCCGTCTGTTGGATCCATATGTTTGAGTGCGTAAATCAATATTTCTTCAAACGATATTACTGCGGGGTCGTACTTAACCTCAACTACTTCGCGGTGGCCACCCTTGCCATAATTATCGTAGGTTGGATTTTCTATTCCACCACCAGCGTAGCCTGACACAACAGCAGATACTCCAGGTAATTTTTCTAAATCAGCTTCTACGCACCAGAAGCACCCACCAGCCACCAACATTGTAGCAATTGTACCAGGCAGAACTGCTGGCTCAGATTTCTTTACTTGAGTTTGTGTCTGTGTGTCACTGGTCATTGATTCTGCTTCCTGCCTACTACCTTCTAATTGTCTCGCAGCCTCTTTGGCAGCGTTAATTGGATCCATGATACTGTTACCATTTTCAGTGGTACTTTGACCTGAGTTAGGTAAAAAATAACTAAATGAGGCGTATGCTCCGGCGATTACTACTGCTAAAATGGCTATATATGTCATAAAATGTATGGTTACTTTTACTATTACGTAGTATATGCTACTTTATTTCAAAAGCTCAGCACACTGTGTACAATTCGAACTAGCGTGCGAAACTTGGTATTTTTTAAGGGCAACCACAGAAGTACCAACCGTCTTTTCTAATTGCCGTAGTAACTTCATTCGTATTTCATAGTCAGACATATTTGCATGAACAACCTCCCAAAAACTAACAGAGTGATTAAGAATTTTAAGATGACATAATTCATGTACCACAATGTAATCCCGCAAGCACGGGGGTAAAAAAAGCAACTTGTAGCTAAAATTTAAATTACCTTTACTAGAACAGCTCCCCCAACAGCGCTTTTGATCGCGAATAGCTACACGATTGTAGATGAATTTTTCGTCACTGGTAAAATGCTTTAGCCGCATTACAATGAGGCTCCGAGCGTCCTCTTTATGAAGTACAAAGGAAGTGTTTTTACTCTTGACTGACTTAACTTGTAAGTGTTTTTTAACTATAGTCCAAGACAGCATACCTTTATCTTACTATCATAGTACCACAACAAAAAACACCGCGCTCTTTTAGGAGCGCGGTGTTTTAAGCTACTTAATTATCATCTTCGTCCTCATCCTCATCCTCATCCTCATCCTCATTATTATCATCTTCATCTTCACCTTTTAATACACCTTTAGCGTCATCTAACGTCTCTTCTGCTCTCTCCGCTAACATTACCGCTTTGGCATAATCACCAGCAGTTCTGGCCACTTTTGCATCAGCAATATCTTTTTCTCCTTCAACCAAGTCAACCTTAACAGCTGCGAGAGTCGAAGCTGAAGTTGTACTGACGTACTCTTTCTTATCGAGTTTTTTTCTTAAGTCTGCTGCTGCTTTCATAGCATCATCAATTTGACGTGTCGCATCTTGCAGAGTCGCCGGCTTGTTTGAATCATCATCTTCATCTTCGTCATCATCCATCTTATGCTTATTCTTCACTTTTAGACAAATCATTCCAGCGGTTGTTGAGGCTGAAATTCCCTCACATCGTTTCTTAAATTTGTCTTCAAATTTCATTTTAAGACCAGGGGCCATGAGTAATCCAACAGGGAATTTACCCTGAGCACGCCGTTCGGCAATAATGATATCAAGGGCAGCTCGAGTTTCTGCATTAATTTCGCCTGTTACTTCCAGTCCATTTTTGGCTTGGAATTTCATAATGGCTTCTTTGGTCATCGGACCAAAATAGCCCGTTACCAAACCTTTAGGATAAATGGCAGGATCAGAGGCGAGTAATTCTTGAATAGTCTTGATATCCGCATCCGTCATTCCTTCACGGATATCTGCGCGCAATTCTTTAATTTCTGCTTGCGTGCCCATTAGTTTTGCCTTCAACTCGTTAAATAGAGTAGTAAGCTTGGCTAGCTGCGCGAGCAGTCCAGCAATAGTGCTATTTACAACTGGTGTTGTACTAGCAGTTGTAGTGGCCACTGTTGTTGTAGCTACAGATGTTGTAGCAACGGTTGTTGTGGCTGTACTGGTTGATGTAGAAGTCATTTCTACAGCCTGTGCTAAGGGAGCCAAAGCAGCCATTGTCACAAATGCCAGCGCCAGGGTAAACGTGGTGATTGATTTGTTCATAATTAATACTTAGATAATAAAGCGACCGTGCACGAGGTGCGACACGAACTCTATTAGTATACCAAATAAAAAGACCCCATTTAACTCCGCTGGGGACATAAAAGTTACGTAAGTAGAATAATGGCCCGAACAAGCCTGATAACTTCATAATCATACATTTCACCCGTTGCTTCGTAGAGTGGTTTTAGTTTCTCGTTGCCATGTTCGAGAATAGCGTCACTGATACTCTTGAGCGCCTCGTCGAGATCAAAGTCATATTCAAATATTTGTTTAATATCACCCGCGGTAATCTGTTTTTCCTCAGCCAGCTTTTCAACATGATTGACAATAGTCGATACTGCCATCTCTCGCTCTTTTGCTATAATCGAAATTTTCTTCCCTTCCAAAATGAACTGCCGCGTGAGTGCATACGTACTTTCTTTTTGAATCCGCTCAAAACTAGTCTTTTTAACCTTCACCTCACCAGGCCTAGGAATCTTGCCGCCAAGAGCGGTTACAAACTGCTCATGCATAGTTGATAGGTCAGCTGGATCGAGTAGGACAAATGTCTCCTCAGCTAATTCTGACTCACTGCGGAACCCAGCGTCACGGCGGACGATTTTCGGATCTACCTGCAGTGCATTAGCTGACAATCCCAGCACCTTGAGTCCAGCGAGCGTCCGCACCCGAGATAAAGCCACATACCCTTGCCCGTAGACAAAGGCTTTACTCAAATCAACCTCGACAGCATCTAGTGACATCCCCTGACTCTTGTGTACCGTAATGGCCCAGGCGAGCCTGAGTGGTATCTGTTCGATTTGCGCCAATGTTTTACCGTCATCTATCACATCCCACGTGGTGGTAGTCATGACTATCCGCTTCGCTTCAGTGGTTTCTATGATGGGTAGTCCAGTCTCACGTTCAAAATCGACTATTTTGCCTAACGTCCCATTCACATACCCCGCTTCAAAGTTATTTTTAGTACACATCACCATCGCGTCTTCTTTGAGTACCAAGGTATCTGGCGACAAACAGTTTTTAACGAGCCCTTCCAGGAGCGGTTTACTGCCGCGACCTAACATCTTAAAGGTTTTTGGTTTACCAGGCAGGGCTGCCAATTTGGTATTATTTACCGCATCCACATCAGCATTATGTGTGTACAACCGCGTTGGTTCAATGTCAGCAAAACCAATTTCCGTCTGCTCATTGAGTAAGGTGTAGTGCTCCTCCTCAATCTGATTACGGCGGATTGAATTTAGAAGTGCTAAGAGTTGCTCATCTTCTTGTCTAAACTGATCAGATAAATAACAAATAAGTGGCCGCGCATTTTCCCACGCGCGGGACTCAAATCCATAACGCATCATACCGCCCATCTTCGTAACTGGTGGCAACTGGAAAAAGTCGCCGACAAAAATCACCTGGAGCGCCCCAAAGGCTTCGCCTTTTCCACGCGCCGTCCGGGCAATTACATCCACCATATCGAGCATTACCCCATCAATCATCGAGATTTCATCGATAATCAAGACCTGCGCTTTCTTGAGCCTTTTCACCACTTTCTCCCGCGTCATAATTTGATCAAGATCATACTGATTAATCGTATCTCGCGCGCCCACTCCACTCCACGAGTGAATGGTCATCCCCCCAATGTGCGTGGCAGCAATCCCCGTCGACGCCGTAACCGCCACATGCAAACCCGCCGCCTCAAGCCAAGCAATATACTGATTAATCACATACGTTTTCCCCGCCCCCGGCTCGCCAGTAAGAAACACATTAGCTCCAGTTTTTAAAATATCTAAAGCCCGCGCTTGGTTCATAGTTACTTGATTATATCATGGTTGCTGAATTCTTGACTTATGCGGCTAAAATTGTATTGTAGTAATGGATGCTGCTCCCTCAACTCCTTCAAGGAAGATAAGCTATGCTCACTGATAAACTTCGGCACGAAATACTCGTCAGTCTCGGCTACTTCAGAATGCTAGGTGCGAACGTCTGGCGAAATCATCGGTGGACAAAAACTGAAGTTGAATTTCTCAATTTTTGTCTTAACCAAAAACACCTATCTCTAAAGGAATTTCAAGAGGCGGTTGAAAAGAGAATTATCGCATTGGGTTTCGACATGTATAGACAGGCGACTCTTTCAGACTCCAGCCCAAACAGTCGCGAACCCCAGTACGCCGACCATGTCGCCTCACCTGAGGCACTGGCGTTTACGATTTCACACAAATCGTTTACCCCTGACCAACTTGGGGCAATCCGCTTTGACCACGGGGACACTCCCGAGACATTCTGGCACGGTCGTATCAATACCTTGGCTGAAGACATAATGAAACAACTTATGGAACATGCGGTAGCATCAACCCCTACATCAACTGACGTAGAATGCTGTCATCACGACTAACCAACGTCAGAAAAAACCACCCCGCAACAAGTTTGCGGGGTGAAAATTTTTATCGTGTTAAATACAATTATTTTCTAGCAGACTGAATTTGTGGACAAGAAAAAAAAATTATATTTGAATCAGATACAATGTAGATATCTATGGCGACACGTTCTTTAACTATTGTGGATGTTGATGCGAGAAAAACTCGGGTAAAAAAGGCGGTTGTAAAACCAGTGGCCTATAAAACAGCTGTTCTTAAGAAACAGACTACTACAAAATCCAGCATGCCGAGCAATGCTGAAATTATGGCAAGTATTAAAGCTACTAAGCCTCCAGCCCCGAAGAAGAAAACCAAGACTGCGGTTGAAATCGTTGGCAGTGCTGAGAATACACCGGTGCCTATCTACGTATTGCCTACCCCAAAAAAAGTTGTTGCAAAAAAAGTCGCTCCAAAAACTGCAATTAAAAAAGTAAATGTTGCTAAATCAGCAGACAAGCATTCTCACGGCGGGCACGTACACGACCACAATCACGACCATGAGCACAATGACCATTATCCAGCAATTGTGCCCCGTCACCCTGAACTCCAAGCTATCAAACGACACCCGCTCGGACACTTATTACTTGAACATAAACTACGCGAAGCTGGTTTTCGTGGTGGTATAAGTAGTGACAAAAAATTCCTCGAGAAATACAGTACCGACGAGAGTATTTTCCATATCCGCCCTCAGGTAGTATTACAGCCAAAAAGCAAACATGATGTTGAAATTGCGACCAAAGTAATTGCTGTTGAAACCAAACGCTTCACGTCGCTTTCGCTCACACCAAAAGCAGCTGGTACCGGACTCTCCGGCGGGTCACTCACTGATTCGATTGTTATCGATATCTGTCCGCACATGCACAAAATTGGTGAAGTTAAAGAAATCAAGAATGGTGCGACCATAAGTGTTGAACCCGGTGCCTTTTGGCGTGATGTAGAAAAGAAACTAAAGAAGCACAATTGCTATATTCCGTCGTACCCATCATCCAAGGACATTTGCACCATTGGCGGAGCCGTTGGTAACAACGCCGCTGGACCAGATTCACTCCGCTATGGTCACTGTTCTGACTGGGTGGAGTCGATGGATGTGGTCTTAGCCGATGGTAATACCTACACCATCAAAGCCCTCACCTATAAAGAATTCAAAGCCTTATGCAAAGAAAAACACCTACACGCGACAATCGTCCGTGACATTTTTGCCCTCATTGAGAAGAATGAGAAAGTAATTAAAAATGGTCACCCAAAAACACCCAAAGGTAATGCCGGGTACCCATTATGGCACGTAATCCCAGACGGGGTGGCAAATTTTAAAAAAGGAATAGGGGTATTTGATCTCACCAAGCTAGTCTCAGGGAGTCAGGGTACGGTTGGTATTATTACGCACCTCACTATGCGCGCAATTCCCATACAGCAAAATACTTCACTGATTGTCATCCCTATTTTTGAACTCCAAGAATCTACCAAGGTCATTTTGGAAGCTCTGAAATACAACCCTATCAATGTCGAAATATTCGACGCTCTGACGTTTGATCTTGCCCTCAAGAATCCTGATTTTTTTAAGGCACGTTTGTCGGGTCTCGATTACTATAAGGTCCTCCTGTCAATGTACACGACCTACCACATCAAATTCGGACGAAAAATCCCTGAATTTACTATTTTAGTGATGTTAGACGAAGAAACCACCCGCAAAACACCAGCGAGCGAAATTGCGCGAAAAATAAGCACTGATATAGCTCGCGCCCGCGTAGTCAAGAGCCCAAGCGAAATCGAGATGTACCTACAAATACGGCGGGCTAGTTACAGTCTCTCTAAATTTCTCGACCCAACGAAACGCCCAGCGGCCTTTCTCGAGGATATGACGGTTCCACCAGAGAACCTGGGTAAGTTTTTTACAGAAATCAAGCGTCTGTTCAAAGAATTTAACATTCAAGCCGCTATCCATGGTCACGGCGGAAATGGCCACTTCCACTTCTACCCTCTCCTCGACTTTACTAAGAAAACCACACCGCTGCTTGTAGAAAAAATGGCTGAAAAATTCTTTGACCTGGCTATCAAGTACAAAGGTAATATCTGTGGCGAACACAACGACGGCATTATGCGTACTCCGTACTTATATAAAATGTTTAGTAAACAAATGCTTGACCTCTTCAAACAAACCGAACACCTCTTTGACCCCGACGACATATTTAACCCCGGCAAAAAAGTAAATCCCCGATTCGACATCAAAAAATCAATGCGCCACACGAACTAGATCATAAGGACACAGGAAAAGCCGCGATTTGCATCGCAGCTTTTTTCTTTTAAGTTCAGGCGCGGCCGTAGACCTCTGGTATAGCAAAATCATAGGCTTGCTGTACCGTAATTCCCGGCAAGATAACACGCTGAAACGAAGGGTACATTTCTTCAATTTCAGACAGTGCTTCATCGAGCACTCGCTCAAGAACACTGTCGTCACCCTCACTCTCTACAGCTCTGTAAAACTGATATGTCCACGTTATTGTCGGTATTCCAGTTCCTTTATTCATATTGAGAGAGAATGTACCCAATGGAACATCTTCGTGGAACAGATTGAGCAATTTGAGCACACGCTTGATCTGAATTTTTTTATCTTTTTTTGCCAGACGAAGCTCGAAACTACCGGTAACAAGGACAGTACCACTACTTTGCTGAGCAACATAAAAACCATAATTATGCCAAGTTCCAACTCTTTTGAAGTTGATGACTTGTTCGGCAACGCGAGCATATTCCCATCCGCACGTCAGGATATGTTCTTCGAGCCGATCAATAATAGTCGAATTGGCATCCATGTCCATGAGTGACTCCTTTCGGGCTTCTGATTTCAAGTAGCTGTTTCTACATCTAGTTATACTGGAATATTTGCCACAATTCAAATATGTGCACCGGAATAGCTTTTCATATAGTGCTACTACCCCTATACTAATACCAGTATAAAGTTCATCTCAAGACTGGAGGTCTGTTGTACAACTGCCAAGTCAATATCCCCACAACTTAATGTCGCTATCTGAGATACATGCCATGTACCGAGGATACTGTCTCGTATTGGCATGAATTTTCTATCGCTTGCCTGACCACCAACTCATCCTGCAGGAGTATATCTGGCAAGATGAAGACATCGCCCCCGAGTTTCCGAAATTTAATAAGTTTATCGATTTCTGGACTGAAAAACTTGAGGGTCCACTCCACAGTATCGATTTCACCCACCGTCAGCTCATCCGTGAAAGCGAATGGAGAAACATCAAAGGTCAGTTCATCATCCACTAAGGAGTACGCATGCGCAACCGAGATCAAACCCAATCCACTATCACCCGCCCACCGACAAGAATCGGTCGCGGTAAATAACCCATAAAAAGGCGGTCCCTCGGACCGCCTTTTCCCTTGGTAATTTACACTTTTTTTGCTACTATACTGACACCAATTTATTGGCCTCATCGTCTAATGGCTAGGACACAAGATTCTCATTCTTGTAATCGGGTTTCGACTACCCGTGAGGTCACAACATATATTCTTAGAAAGACACCTTTGGGTGTTTTTCTTTGAATATAGTTGTGACCTCACGAGCAACAGTGCATAGGCACTGTTGCGGGGTAGTCGAAAGCCCGATTGAGCTTGATTAGAAGCGTAGCGTACTAATCAAGCCAATTGGGGTACTGAACTCGTAGAGTTTCGACTACCCGTGAGGTCACCGCAAGTAAAGTAAATCCACTCTACTTTAATGATAGTATATGCATATGAAAACAACCTGGATTTTCGTTGCAGCAGGACTATTCGCAATTGCTGCGCTGCTATTTATGAACCTGGGAAAACCACAGATGAAAATTACGCCCGAAGAACTGGTTAATCCACCAGTTGTCACATCATCAAGCTCTAGTACGAGTGATTCGACAACTATTAGTACTACTACCCCTCCAGCAAAACCCACGCTTCCTCGTAGTCAGTTTGATATACCAGTCTTACTAAATAGTGGCGATAAAATAACATTTACGAATGGACTGAATATCACACTACGGGGAATCACTGACTCACGTTGCAAACCTGATGTGCAATGTATTTGGGCGGGTGAAATTGAAATCGAACTCGCAGTTATTGGTGGGGGTATTAACCCAAGTCAAACCACCAAGCTCGGCACAGTAGTTAAAAAATCAGCTGCTCTGGGAGATTATATATTCACCCTGATAGCCGCGACTGAAACTAGCGCTACCATCACTGTAACCCGGACAAAACTCCAACCAGTAGTTAACGGGCAAGTATCTGGTACTGTGACCGTTGGTCCAATTTGCCCAGTTGAGAGTATCGATAATCCCTGCATCATTCCGCCAGAAGTCTACACATCTCGCACTGTCGTTGTCTACGGGCCTACTGATTCACAAAGAATTAAAACCACAGCCCTACAAAGCGACGGTACATACTCACTGTCACTCGCGCCCGGAACGTACTGGCTACAAATTGAACCAGCAGGAATAAGAGCTGGTGAGAAAAAAATTATCACGATTCTAGCCAACGAGACCACAAATCTAAATTTTGATATTGATTCGGGTATACGGTAGCTCAAGCACCAAATTTACTAGCGCCGCATCGTGTGCTCAGTAATTTATAGCTTCAACCCTTCACTCACCTCCACCCCTTTCCAAAATGCGATGTAGTTTGTAAAATCTTAACCGACACGTTCTGCTGAGCCTGATTTTGGAACTGGATAGTACCAGGCTGCATTTATATTTACCGCGTCTGTGATGACAATATCGTAATAATGAGCTTCTCCCTTCCATGGACAGATAGTGGTATGCTCACTCGTACGGAGGAACTCTTTTGTAACGCTTTCGAGTGGGAAATAGTAATTTCCTTCAATGATAATAGTGTCGTCACTCGCTGCAATCACTTGATTTTCCCAGATGGCTTTCATAATTATAAGCACACCACATATATCGTGCATTGATCAGATAACCAAAACCATGAGATAATACTGGTATATGAAAAATATATTAATTTTAGGAGCAATAATTATTGTTGTACTTTCGTTAATTCTAGCGTTTGGTAAACCAAAACAGACATCAGCCCCAGCACCTGTACCCACAACAGTAGATACCGCTACCAATACTGATACCGAAACCACTACTACAACACCAGACACTCCACCAACTAAACTAAAAGCGGATACATTTACTGGCACGTTAACCAAAGTTGATACAGGGTGTTTTGCAGACGGAGAATGTTACGTCGAAGTAGACGGTAAAAAGGTGACTGCCCTGATTGGCTTTAGCCGAGACGAAGTTGGTAGCATAATGGGAGCAGAAGGTTTTGGCGACCTGGAGAGTCATGTCGGAAAAAAAGTTGAAGTCTACGCCCAAGACAACAGTGACGGCACGTACACCCTGTATGGAAGCGCCGGTTTCTACATAAAAGTCTTGTAGACACCCTTACCTGACATATAAGCCCTCCAGACTCATACTGGCGGGTTTTTTGATACAAAATAGGAGATAAAAAGTTTCGTTTAAGATGCTAGAATGTAGTTCTATGCGCATATTGATCATCTCTACGATAACTATTCTGCTAGGGTTTATCAATGGTGTTTTTGTAGCAAAACTATTTTTTATACCGCGTGCAACTCTCATTAGTCTTCCAGCTACAAAAGTAGTACCACTCACAGTAATATGTGGCCGTGTTGGTTTACCTGACTGTGTCGACATTGTAGCGACTAGCACCGCTACTACAACATCAGTGCCTGAAACTGAGACGCTGACCCCACGTTATCATTTTGCCACGGCAGTTATTTTTACTACGAAACAGACCCACGTCTTTACTGATGGACTGACCATAACATTAGAGGCGATCTCTGACTCCAGGTGTAAGCCAGATGTGCA
>JAYVHQ010000055.1:0-4484 GCA_043771035.1 Candidatus Kaiserbacteria bacterium
TCAACTACCCCTCTGAGCACATCATAAACGGTATGTTCACTAGCTGAAAAAAGATGTTCAATATAATAATTTTCGCCAAGAGCTAGGCGGGACATATTACACTGTGGATCAAGGTCAATCAAAACAGTTTTATAACCAGCTTTAGCAAAGGAAACGGCTGTGTTAAAAGCTAAAGTAGTCTTACCAACTCCACCTTTGTTGTTCGAAAATACGAGCTTTTTAGTGCGGGGGAATATCATAATATAAACAGTATACCAAATAAATTAGTTAAAATACCAATTTCGCCTAGGAGAGTCCTAGGCGAAGCGTTCAACTACATAATTGGCGGAACATCATTTGCTGATACACAAGCTGCAGTTAAGGCATCCCAACGCATAGGACTTACACATTCTGACATTTGCCTATTTAATTCTTCAATGCGTCCAGTCTCAGCTTCTGCATCGGTAGGGGCTGGGGGAAGTCGTTGTGTACTACAATAACCTGTAGCGTCACTACCTTTCCATAGTCGTTTTTGTATTATACATTTATTTTTTCTATTGATGGTACTTTGTTCTAAAAAGTTGCAGTTCCTACCTGTACCTAATGCCAGTTCAGTGAGTTGCTGACCTGCCCAACCCCAGGTACCTCCTTTTACTTGAGAACAACAAAACCACGTTTCTTGCGGATTACACTGTTGTGCAACTGCATCATTATAATCACAAGTTGACTGTTCTATATAAGCCCCAGAGGTAAATTTACCATTATATATCTCCTTGCAAACACGCGCACAAGTTTGTTGGTCTGTCTCGTCTTCCCTGCCGTCTTTGTAATCCAGAAAAAAAGATTTCAAATTTCCTGCACAAGACCATCTTCCAACATCAGCTTTGTCCGCCGCCGCTTTTTCTTCAAAAGTTCTCTGTTGTAGTGCAATGAGCTGTTCCACCGTCATAGGATTCTGTTTCACTGTTGTAGTTGTGATATCTAGATTAAGTCTAGTCAGGTCACTATTTACAGTGTTTAAGATAATGATGGCTCCAATTACAATCAGCAGCCCTATGAGGGCTCCTTGGATATCTTTCTTTGCATCTTCTTTTGAGGTTACAATATCAGTCAACATATACTTTGCTCCTGCAGCAACTATTTTAATCACTGCAAGCAACGCTGCAAGTGAAATAGATAGTCGATATAAAGCGTTAATGTATGCGTTGAGATCTGTATCGCCATTAGGCTCGATACCTGGAATACCAACTAATCCAATAAAATCAGCTGCAAATGTTGCGCTTGGTATTAGAAATATAAATAAAGCTAGCAAAAAATATATTTTAGATTTCATACATCCAGAGGGTATTATCATTTTTATTGATAAAGTATAGCACTTTATCGATTCTACTCATGTTCATGCCAATGACATCAATTTCCCTACCCGTTTCTTTTTGAGGGTTAATAAGTTGTGTAGCCAAGCCCTTATCTAAGTTTATTTCCCAAATCTTATCCGAAAATGTTATTAATCCCTTATACCAATTATCGGGAAACTCATAAGTTAAGGGGGTATCTTCGTGTCCACAATAAAGAATGTTAGTATTTATGTTTGAAAAAACACATTTGCTTGATTGCATAATAATTGGTAGTGATTGAGCATTACCGCCATTCTTTTTAGTCATAAAACTAAGCGGACCGCGGTCTGTTGTAATTGTGTGAATTGAGTAGTCATTATTTACTAATACCCCCAAACCATTACCAGAAGTAGGTTCTCGCAACAATACGCCATTTGATATACGATATAAAAATCCAGTTAATTTTGCTGAGGGTTTCGGGTAGACATAATGCTCTGATTTTCCATCTTTATTCCAAATAATAGTAGCATCTTGAAATGGCACTATAAACAAATTACTATTAGTTTTGGTTTGAGTGTCCATCAAATGAGCGGTGAGTCCAGTGGAGCTGTATTCGCTGTAAAGTAGATTACCATCAGTGCTGAACGTAAGATCTACCATCTTAGGAATTAGAGTTTCCTTAGTTGCGCTATTTTCTCCATTTAGTGTAAGGAGCTCAATAGTGTTCTGTGTACCATAGCCTGATCTAATAGCTACTTTAGTCCCATCAAAATTGAACTCAGCTTTTTGTGCGTTGGTAATGGTGATATTTGAAAGTCTGGTTTCAACTCCTGACGTTAAATCGATAGTGTAAACATGACCAGTACCTGCTTCTGCATATAAAATAGATGGCTTCTCTCCGTTTTTTGGTTTATATTCACCGAATCCTATTACTGCTCGAGTTGTCAGTTGGCGTAAAGGCACATCATCCAAAACATCTACCGTTTGGTTTTCTGGTTCGGGCACAAACGGTAATTCAGCACTAACTTCACTTCTTCCACTAAAGCTAAAATCTGTGAAAAAACTTTCTACTGGTTTTGGTGTCCCGTAGATTAATAGGTAGACCCAAATGGCTAGTAGTATTAATACAGTACTTACACCACCAATAATTAAATAAGTTTTTTTCATATTAGAGTTTAACTTGGAATGAGCCTTCGTCACTTTGTAACAACTCACTTAGGTTGTGTATTTTAAATCCGATTTGGGCGCGGCCAGTCACTCCAGCTTCAAGGTTGATTTCAAATGGATCGGGGCTGTTAGTAAGTGTTGGTAAATTATTGATACTCCATTGTGTAAATAAATCACCATTGATTGATCTACTATCAAGATAGTAGGGAACTGCTTTAATCGAAGTACTATTACCGGTAATGGTAATATCTCCTACAATCGCACGTTGGCTGAGTCCTGATAAGGTGTTTATTTGGTAAAATTGTGTTTCTAGGTTAACTGTTGGAATAGCTACTAATTTTCTGGCAACCGTTATGCCTCTTTCATTTTGGATGGATATAGTTACAATATTGCTTTTACCATGGGGCACTTCAATCTGGGCCCAGTTACCACCAAGCCTAGCGCCGCCATAAACAGATTTATTATTTAGGTTCCAAGTATAACTATATCGTGTGCTGTCAACTGGACCTTTTTTATTTTGTAAAAGGGCATTTATATTTACCAAACTACCTTTTGTTGGTAAAGCTCGACCTTGGTAAAATATTGGAGTGTATGTTTGGGGTTCGATAATGAGGTCGAGGTAGAGTGGTGAAATTGAGCGAACTGCTTCGATAGTTCGTCCATCGGTAAAACGTAAACGAGCTACTATTCTAAGTGGAGTTTCAACTGCCGGCGCTGTAAAAGTTATAGCTCGATTGTTGGCTACAGCTGGAGCACTCAATCCATCAAAATACCAGGTAATAGCAGCACCTGATCCACCAAGTGCATAGTCGTCAATAGTAGCAGTTACTTGTTCCCCGGGATTTGGATATTGTGGGTCAAGAGTAATACTAATACTCTCGCCAGTGATGGCAGAAATACTTCCACCAACTTGTGCAAATACAAGCACATTTGGAAACAGTATTGCTATTAATAAAAAAACAGTGAATCGCATATTATTATTGTATCAAAGTGTTTAAGGGGATTAGTGTCACAGTACACTTATTTAGGATGGCGCATCATGACAAGTACCCAAAAGATGATCCAAGGGAACATGTTTGCAAATGGTATGCAAGCACCGACGACACCAACGATAAACGTAGCTGTTTTAGTACCCGCCGCATTGCCTGACAGTGGATGGAGTCTCCATAAAATAGCTGTAGAACCAGCTATGCAAGCACTTGCAACTCCAAACCCAGAGGCTGTAAAAACAGTCAGCATACCAATAGCTGTTAAGTCTACATACTCATAACCAAATAATCCCCCAACCACCTGGCTAGCTGTATCAATTGCTGATAGTAAATACGACGCTTCAATTTGTGTGGAAAGTCCTAACATCATCGCTCCAACTATAGAAATAGGTAGTTGCCAGAAAAAATACACCGGAGCGAGCCAACTCATTGTAACAAATCCAAAACTGATACCACGAGCGCGAGCAAAAGTGCTGGTGGGCACCTTTTTTTTTGTATCAGGAACAGAATTTGAATAAGTCGGATTATTAATTAGTTCTTGATTGTCAGGAAAATAACGTTCATCAGGCTTTTTTTTACGGCGAGTTTTTTCATCAGCAAAATCTATCACTTCAGATGGTCCTTGATAAGGCGTTTTTTTTTGTGACAAGTTGTCATTAGCAGCTTGTCCAGCACTAACTCCTGCCATCATTCTATTCAGTTGAGCGTTTTTTACACCCCAACCGTTCCGGCTGTTAAATTCTTCGTCAATTGATTTTCGTTGAAGTGCAGTCATAATTTCACTATTATACTACATCGTTTAATGTGGATGGCTACAGATGTGCAAGCTCAGGCGTAATATTTTTCCACTGACGTTTGTCGGTTTAGCTAGGGGACTGCTTTCTTACAACTGACTGTCGTTTAATTCCTTTCTAGAATTTTTGATTTGGAGGATTTGTGATGGGTCAGACGTGATGATTTGGTCTTCAGCGTAGGAGGCAATGACTTTAATAGCGACGTGTTTGAGTCCGACGAA
>JAYVHQ010000056.1:0-7901 GCA_043771035.1 Candidatus Kaiserbacteria bacterium
AAAGGCAATATCAGTTTTGGTAGAAGCTGCTGATTTGGTTGTAGTAGCGGTACTGGTGCCAGAACCGGTGCGAACAATTGTAGTTGTGGCATTATTGTAGCGAGAAATCATGCTAGTTAACTTAGTTACATTTGATAGGGTTCTTGGGACAACTGTAGTTAGTTCGGCAACTAGCGTAGTCAGTTCATTTACTACAGCCAAGCTCTCAGTTTCTAGTCTGGCAAAACTTAAAGCTGTTAGGTCCGTGCCAATAGTGCGGTCGTCAGCCATAGTAGTAATAATAGTAAGAGCTTGTCTGATAATATTGAGCTGGCTCTCGACAACGGCTAAGTCCGCGCGCTGCCCTGTTGTTGGACGACTATTTATTTCTGCTGTGACTTTACTGCGGGCAGAATTTAAAGTGTCGTTTTTTGTAATTCGAGCGAGTGCTACACCAGGATTTGTACCAGAAAATAGACTGTTTAGTGCATTTTGACTAGCACCGACGAGACTCAGACGTGAGCTAGCTTCAGCTAATGTGGTTGAGGCGAGAGTAAGGTATGAACGTTCGGTCGTGAGAGACGAGTCCATCTGATTTTTAATAACAGTAGTATCAAGAACTCCCTCATCGGCCATGTCATCAATAAATGGTCGGGTACTTGAGCCGTTGAGGGTGTAGTCAGTGTAGCCAGTACCGCCACTTAGTCCTAGTAGACCATTGATACCTTCCATCGATTTCAATACTAACTGGTTTAGTAAAGCACCAATCAGCTCGTTTATTTCATCTGCTTCGATAAGCGAACGTGGCCCGGTTGATAGTTGAAAAGTAAGAGCCTCAGAAATTACCTGTCCTGGGGTTGAGATGGTACATTTCTCCCCACCACTAGAACCCTCAATACTTTCGCAGATTTTTTTAGATAAAAAACCATCGCCCCAACTAACCACTTCTAATTCTTGACCCGCTTCGTTACGAAGCTTTATCTTTAGTCTAGTCTGGGCTTCAAGATAAGCTCCATAAGGGGTATTTTGCGGGTCGCTAGTGACTTGCAGCCAGTCATCCCACCCACCGCCACCAGACAAAGCTCCTTGAATATTATTTTTAATATCAGTTAATTTACACGCTGGAGCGGTTGGTCCTGAGGGCATTCCTGTTCGGGCCTGGGCGTAACTCACTGACAAAGCGGCTTGGATATCGAGTTTAAAAGGAGAGCAAATAAATTCTCCTATTCCGCCGAGACTTTTAATGTATTCACCAGCAGCAGTATCGAGAGCGTCGAGGAGGAAGGCATTGAGGTCAGTGACAAAAGCCGGACTACCTTCAAAGCCGGAGTTGATCCAGTTAATTAGACTGCGAGTCATACTACTAACCATTTGTTTGGCAATCGCCCAGCCGATACCATCAAGCACATTTTCTTTTAGTACTAAACTGGTAGTATTTGCTGCATTAGCGGCGCCTGCAACAGCGGAAACGGAAGCAATTTTATTGCCCTCTATTTGATTAAAGAGTGTAGGTCCGCCTGTTAAAGCCCCTGCTGTAGCTTTATGTGTCGGAATTGATACCGAGAAAATAGTTATCAGGAGTATAACTGAAATGAGAGTAGAGCTAAAATAGCGAGGTTTTATTTTCATATAAATTTACTGAGGACTAAAGACTATAAATATGGCCGCGGGATCATTTTCGGTAAATAGTCGAACATGGGGGACAAGGCTACTGTAGACATTTTCTAGAGCCTTCCGTAGTCCTAAGCTGTCGTCTTGGTAGCGTTTTACCCGTAATAGGGCGACAACAGGATCACTAAAGACCAGCTTCATCCCGTCGAGGGTTGCATACATTGCTTGGTAGACATTTATTAAGTCCAAATGTTGTTTTTCAAAGCCAGTTGGTACTGGAGTGGCAAGAGTTTGGTCACGGAGATTTTTGTACATAGTAATTAAAGGCTCAAGCTTCTGAAGTTCTTTGGGATCTTCGTTTTGGAGGGCTCGTTGAATAATCGCTAATTCTCCATCACTTTTAACGTTGTTGTTGATGAGTATTTGCCCAAGGGTGTTGGCATACGTACGTATAGCGTCGTCGCTCGTATTGATGATTTGGATTTGATTGAGTTTATAGATGTAGTCATTCATTACCGTGCTACGCAGTAAGTCGGCAGTATCAGCTACTACTTGCTCGGGATTAGGGCCAATATTACCCCGCCCTTTGGCTTGTAAAACATTTTGAAATAGCTGGATGCCTACTTGATCAGTAATCGAGGTCGGCGGGACGTACTTTTCTGGCCCGGTTATTTTAGGGTCAATGATGAGCGGTGTGCTGTTTACAAATTCCTCACGCCAGTCTTCGATACCGTTATTGTCATTGTCGGTGACGGTGACGTAGGTGCGGTCAGCTGCTCCAACAGTTGCTAGACCGTAGACAGGTTCATTTGCAGTATCAATACTCGGTGAATTAAAATTGTTTACCACAAAAGCCCCGGCTACCAAAGCAAAACCAACCACAAAAGCTCCGAGAATTTTTTGGTTGATTTTCATTACTTATAAGTATACCAAGCACCACCGTGGTTTTTGAATAAGCAGTGTATAAGCTGTGCAAAGGGTGGGGATTTTATTGGGGATTTGTTGTGGGTACTTTGGGCATAGCTGACAGTCTTTTAGTCAGTGCGAGCCAGGTCGCAAGCGGTAATGTCTCAGCGCGGGCGTCTAGTTTGATAGTCAGTTCTAAAAATAGTGCTTGCAAGTCGGTACGGAGATAGTTGTGGCACAGATTGGACAGTAGCTGCTTCCTTTTCTGGCCAAAACCGAGGTGTAAAAGCTCAAAATATAAATCCTGTTCCTGTTTTGAGGCAAAATTATCTAAATTTATACCGCTGATTTGTAAAATAGCCGAATCTACCGCTGGTTGCGGGTTAAAATGTCCTCTTGTAACGGTTTTGACATATTTTGGTACACCAAAAGCTTTGACTGACAGTGACAGAATTGATTCTTTTGCCTCTCGAGCAATTCGCTGTACTACCTCCTTTTGCATTAAAAACACGAGCGTGGTGGGCTGGATTGGGCTTTCGAGTAACGTACGAAGTAAAAAACCTGATAAATAGTAAGGAATATTGGCCACTACTTTGAATTGTTGGTGTTGTAAACCCAAATCCCCTACCGAAAGTTCTCGAGCGTCACCATGAACAATCTTCAGCTGGCCAGTTTTGATCACGTCTGAAAACTGTTCTTCTAAAATTGTCACTGCCCGACTGTCCGCTTCCAGGGCGATGACTCGAGCGCCCGTTTGCAACAGAATCTTGGTCAGCGCCCCAGTACCAGGGCCAATTTCAAGAATAATATCCGTAACAGTGACTTCGCCAGCTGCACACAACCATTTTGGAACAACGTCACTAGTGAGGAAGTTTTGACCAAGAGATTTTTTATGGGCAAATTTTTCGGGCTTAGGGAGTATTTCTTTTTTTGGGTGCTTCATATATTTACGAGCATACATATATATGTACAGAAAGACAAGGTTGGAGAGTATTGAAAATAGAAAATTGGATAGAGTATAGGAAAAATAATACGTGGATTGCCGCGCTTCGCTCGACGTTTCGTGTTATTTCCGTACGTCTTTGCGAGCTCGCAAGCGCGGCAATCCACTTCGTTCAGATTAATTGCGTACTAGCAGGTAAAGATTAATCTAGAAATATGGTGGTTTCGTAACCGGAGCTAGTATTCCCCCACCCCTTGGGGTTCTCACTCTCGACATACTGCTGGCTGATGTCACCCAAGAACGTTGATGGGACGTTAACTTTTTGCTGACCGTAGATGGTGCGCATGTGGGCATAGGTGAGGTAGATTTTCCTCTCAGCTCGAGTCAGCGCAACATAGAACAGTCGACGTTCTTCCTCATTATCAATACTGGTATCGTCGAGACGTTCATGAGGGAACAGTCCTTGCTCTAGTCCGCAAATAATGACGTACGGAAATTCGAGACCTTTGGCAGAGTGGACCGTCATGAGTCTGACAGCATCTTGCTCTTCTTTGTCTTTGATTTCGTCTTGGTCGCTTTGGAGGGCGGCATTTTCAAGTAAAGCCTCGACAGCTTCTTCGGGAGCCAGTTCATCGTAACGGACAGCTAAGGTGACGAGTTCGCGTAAGTTTTCTAGTCGGGACATATCATCTTCGGTACCATTCTTTTTAAGTTCGGTTTCAATACCGGTACGTTTCATAATAAACTTTAGAGTCTCAGACAAAACCTTGGTGCGGGCTTCATCAGCAATATCAGACATCATTTGATCAAACCGCTCCACTTTCTCTAGGGTTGCACCCTTAAGCTCAGCTTTTTTGCCTTCCATGACTTTGAGCATCGTCACTTTACCGATACCGCGCGCTGGTTCGTTTATTACTCTGGCTAAGTCGGCGGTACTGGTAGGGTTGAGAGCGAGTCTCAGATACGATAATACATCTTTTACTTCTTTACGTTCAAAAAACTTGGTGCCAAGTAGTTGGTATGGGACGCCATAGTTAAGAAAGGCTTCTTCTAAAATTCGTGATTGGAAATTAGTCCGGTATAAAACTGCAATCGCAGACGGTGCTGCCCCGTCTTTTACTAACTGCATCGCAGTGCGAGCGATGTATTCAGCCTCGTCGATTCCGGTCATGGCAGCGTAGAGAGATATCTTCTCCCCTTCTCCGTTACTGGTGAATACTTCTTTGGCAACACGATTTTTATTTTTTTCAATTACGTCGTTTGACGCACCGATGATATTTTTAGTCGAACGGTAGTTTTCTTCCAGTAGGATTGTAGTAGCTGTCGGAAAAAATTTCTCAAACTGTAGTACATTTTTAATATCCGCTCCGCGCCAGGAGTAAATATTTTGATCAATGTCACCCACTACACATAAGTTATGACCCTCACCCGTCAGTAACTGGGCAATTTCAAACTGAACACGGTTGGTATCCTGGTACTCATCAACATGAATATAACGGAAGCGTTTTTGTAGTGCTTCGCGCACATGAGCGTGTTGTTCAATGAGCCGAAGGGTTTTGATCAGTAAGTCATCAAAATCAAGCGCGTGTTCACCTGACATTATTTCTTCATATTTTACCCATACTTCAGCTGCGACCCTGTCAGGATATGACGAAGACTCGTCTTTGAAAGACTGCGGAGTTTTAGCGTCCCCTTTAGCTTTAGAGATTTTGCTGAGTATTTTTCTTGGTTCAAACTCTTTGGGATCGTAATTTGCTGCAAGCAACGCCTGTTTGATTGCCCTGATGCTGTCGCTGCGATCATAAATAGTAAAGTGACGCCGAAGCCCCAGTACTTCGTGGTACTCACGTAGTATCCGTACTCCAAGTGCGTGAAAGGTTGTAACTGTCGGGAGTGAATCAATGACGGCTCGGTCTGCGGGTGGAAACTGGTGGACTATTTTTTCCACTCGTTCGCGCATTTCTTTAGCTGCTTTATTGGTAAAGGTGACAGCTAAAATATTGTGCGGGGCAACCCCTTGGTGGATGAGGTGGACAATCCGGTGAGTAATTACACGGGTTTTTCCTGAGCCAGCACCAGCGAGAACGAGGAGGGGTCCATTTGTGTGTAGTACCGCAGCCCGTTGTGGGGCATTTAATCCATTGAGGTACGGGGCATCTATCATAGCGACAACACTATAACACACTCAGTATAAAAATTACTAAGTATATTTAATGTAATGTCAATAGAACAAAAGAGCCAAGTTTAGGGTCGTATTTTTTGTTTTTTTACTCATTACCGAGTAAAGTGCATTACGTCAATTGTGCTCTTGCTCCCATCTAGTAGAATTACCCCATACCAAATTCTTGGTCTAGAGTCTGAGCCTGAGTGCTCTTTTTCTTTCGTTAGATATTTCCTGTAGCGGTTGCATGAGCGGCGAGTCCATAAAGAAAAACTTATTTTACCTCAATTACACACATCTACCTCACTACAGAAAGCCAAGACCAAAGTGACCTTGATGAAACATATAGTCTCTCCGACACGTACCACGCGGTATTTTTTTGATGCCGTTCTGCTTTTGGCTGCGATTGTCATCCCGATTTCAGTGCAGGCTGGTTTTCTCCAATCATTGATTGAGGGTTCTACAGAATTATATGTCGCTGCCGACACCTTTGAGTCAGACTCATTAATCGACGTAGCTGTTTTAACAGCCGCCCAAAACCCAGATCCAAAAACTGCTCGTGGTGGAGCTGATGTTTTTGTGCATGATGGAGTATTGGTTTCTACTGGGCCGGTCGGACAAGATGACATCTCAGCCAGTCGTACGAGCGGTGGAGAAATTAGCGTCTATGTAGTTCGCGAGGGGGATTCGCTCTCGCAGATAGCAAAGATGTTTGGTGTTACTTCTAATACTATTTTGTGGGCTAATGATTTGCCAAAGGCGTCAGATATTAAACCGGGGAACAGTCTAATCATTTTACCAATTGCTGGTGTCCGTCACGTGATTAAAAAAGGCGATACGCTCAGTAGTATTGCTAAAAAATATGAAGGCAACGCCGAAGAAATATTGTCGTACAACCAACTTTCGCAAGCGGGCGATTTGGTTACGGGAGACACCTTAGTTATTCCTGGGGGTTCATTACACACTGAGCCAGCTAAAGTTACGACAGCTCGAAATGTTAAAAAAGGTGGCGCTGTAAAAACTACTGCCACAGCAGGCAGTACTTTCTCTCACCCAATCCCTGGCGCAATTAAAACTCAAGGTATTCACGGCTATAACGCTGTCGACTTTGGTGCGGGTATAGGTGCAACAGTCAGAGCCGCCGCCGCTGGAACAGTGCTTGTTGCCAAAAGTTCTGGTTGGAATGGTGGTTATGGTAATTATATTGTAATAAAACACAGTAATGGCACCCAGACTCTCTACGCCCATCTTTCAACTGTTGCAGTTGGTATGGGGGCTACAGTGGCTGCGGGTGAAGTTATCGGTGCGTCAGGTAATAGTGGGAAGTCGACGGGGCCGCATCTTCACTTCGAAGTGCGTGGAGGTAAAAATCCCTTTTAGCCGAAACGTCCAAAATGGACGAATCTCTTCGTTGGGTCAGTAAAAAAGCTCGTCACCGTACCGATGTACGGCTCCGAGCTTTTTTACTAACCCGCCTCGACCTTCATTCCATTTTGGACGTTTCTAACTTATAGAGGATGTTTGTAATTATTTACAACTCAGAATTTAAACGTATAATTTTTTCTATGATTATTATTTCTGTGCCACTTTGCTCATTCTTTGCTTGGTTTAGCGGTTTCTCTAAAACCGCCAAAGCGGTAACTGTATTCCCTTTTATTTTTGTTCGTTCAAAAGATGAATTGAGTTCATGGCTTATAAATCATGAGCGAATCCATATTCGTCAGCAAATGGAACTCCTTTTAGTTGGTGCTGTTGTTTTATATATTATTGAGTTTTTGTACGCGATAACTATATTGTGATTATCGTGGAATGAAGCGTATCTTTGGAATTCTGCTGAACAAGAAGCGTATCGTAATCAAAATAATCTGGAGTATCGTAAACAAAGGAAACCCTTCGCCCAGTTTTATTACCTGACCCACAAAAGAAAGTTTACCCACAAAGATGGAGCAGTAACCTTTACCTAAACGGATCTTTTATTTTGTAACTGTTACCAAGTTTGGAGTTATTTAATCTCGATATTCCCTGTGGATCTGCCCAGGTTTTTTTGATTAACAGTGGATTGCCGCGCTGAGGCTCGCAAAGACGGGTGCTTGATGTCCGTCTGTCTTTGCGAGCCACAGCGCGGCAATCCACTGTTTAATTAAAAAAACTGGGCACATCCATAGGGAATATCGGGATTAAATAACTCCAAGCTTGGTAACAGTTACAAAAAAAGGATCCGTTTAGGTAAAGGTTACTGCTCCATCTTTGTGGGTAAACTTTCTTTTGTGGGTCAGGTAATAAAACTGGGCGAAGGGTTTC
>JAYVHQ010000057.1:0-19804 GCA_043771035.1 Candidatus Kaiserbacteria bacterium
GTTCCTTCCCTTCCCTCTATACCAAACAAACCAATATTAAATTCAGTAAATTGTTTACCATCACGCATGGCATTAATTAAAAAAGTATCTTCGCCTTTGTAGTGAATAATAGCGCCTACCCTAGGATCATAAAAGGCCGTATCACCCCGCCGTGACTCGTCAATCCGAAATTGTTGCGCTAGGAATAATTTCACTTCCCGTTTTGAGTCGGCTGTGTTGGTGAGCGTAAACTGACGAATAAACACATCGTGTTCATTATGAACAGCGTCACGACTGGTAAGAGCAACACCGAGAGTCTCATTAACCGCCGTAAAATTACCGAGTACACTATTCCCCACCGCTCCGATAGTAATCGCCCAGGCGCTATCATCGAGCCAAGAAATAGTGCAGTCTACAAACACCCCAATGCGGTGCACAAAACTACCACTAGCCCCACTGACATGATTGGTTTGCCCCACATACGGCCAATACAAATCACGCACCTGACCACGATAGTCGAGCCCGACCAGAAGATTACCATTACCTAAGGTGATTGCGCGAGCCATACATTAAATACTGTAGGTCTTAAGAGATTCAACTACCGTAGCATGAGCAACTTTTGGGGTTTTATTTTTTCGCAGGGCGGTAGCGCAGTCAATATCTTTTAAAACATCCTCTACCCAATTAGCAAAATCATGTCGTCCGTTTGCAGTATGGTATTTGTAGATAGCGGTATCCATTTTTTTAAGGGCGTCACCAAGCGCCACAAGCGTATTTAAAATCTGGCCATCATTCATCCAAAACGAATTGTAATTTGAGGCTTTTATAAGCTTCTTACCAGAAGAAGCTTTAACTGCTTTTTTAGCTGTCAGTTTTTTTGTGGCTATATTTTTTACGGGAATACTAACTGACTTTTTAGCGACCGTTTTTTTAACTACGGCTTTTTTAGCGACTACTTTAGTAGCCACTTTTTTTACCGGTGTTACAGCTATTTTTTTGATTGATGTTTTCATACGAAAGAACTTATTTTTTATTCCAGTGGAACAATGACCAGATGGCTGCTCCGGTGACTGACTGCCTGAGCCATGACTCTAATTTCATTTTCCAGGTTATCTGTACAGTCACTAATTCAATTGTTGATTCAGGCTTTACTACAGTAACTGCAGATTCTACCTTGAGCTTGGCTGCTTCGGCTTTTTTTGCTTTGGCTATTTTTTTCTCTCTCACTACCCCTACCTTGGATGCTACTCTTAATTGTAAATCAGATAACGCATTCATGAAAGCGATATATGCGTCATATGGGGATTGGTAGGGACTAAAGTAGGCGTGGACGTCGCCGTCATCTGACCACTTGGTACACATGTAATAAAAGTGGTCGGAGGTCTGGAGCTTACGCCAAATTTCTGTCAGCTCCGAGTCACCGATTTCCATTACGTCGTTTTCTAACGCATAGATTTTATTCAGAGCATCGCGCTGAATGTCATTTCCTGTCCAAGCAGTCAGGTCACGGTCGGTGTCAGCCCAGGTTAATACATCAGGCACGTCATACTCACCGGTGGAGTCGTAGCTATTAATTGTTTCAGTAGGAGTTTTAAAACTGGTGTCTGGATGCTTGAGAATTTGCTCGGGCAGCGCTCGCAAGAAGTTAAAGATGCCGGTATCTTCCCACTGATGTTCACCAAACGTCTCATAATCCATAAATAGATTAACGGTCTCACCATCCCCATGATGCTTATGTACCCAATCAGCAAAGGTCTCAGCCTTAAGCGGAAAGCTCTCCCAAGCTTGATTACCAAACCGAAACGCTACATCGTCGGACAATTTGTAGTTTTTAAGAAGTACCTTGATCTTGCTGCAGCCCGCTGGACTGTACACATAATTAGGACTCCGCCATCCCAGATACTTCTCCCAACCCTCGGCCATAATGCCAAGATAACCATTATCTTCACACCATTTCGCTAAATCATTCCGGTACGATAATTCAGTGTTACGAAATACTCTTGGTGAGACATTAAATAGTGACTCAATCCGATTTTTATGTTTCTCAACTTGTCTTTCAAACTCCGGCACGGAATAGAAAAATGCCAGTGAGTGGTGGTAGGTATCGGCTAGAATTTCGACCCGTCCGGTTGCCACCAGCTCTTTAAAAGACTCGAGCACGTCAGGCGCGTACGCTTCAAATTGATCAAGGGCTGTTCCTGAAAATGACAGCGCAAAGCGAAACTCAGGATGCGTACCGAGTAGCTCTTTTAAAATTTTATTAGTCGGCCGGTATGATTTATTGGCGACTTTTTCGATAATACGCCGATTATTTAAATCGGTCTCGCTATTATCATTAAAATACTCAGTGTCGTTCCCGATATCAAATACCCGATACTGCTTGACGCGGTATGGCTGATGCACGTGAAAATAAGGACAGACAGAAAGCATATTAGGCGTTGATGTAATTAATTAAATTTTTGTAGAGCGCAACTACTTTTTTGGCGGCGCCAGCCCACGACAGTCGGTTGATTTCTTGTCTGCCGTGCGTCGCTAACTGGGTACGTAGTACATCATACCGCATCGCTGCTAAAATATGATTAGCCATCGCATCCACATCCCAAAAGTCTACCTTAAGTACATGAGTGAGCACTTCAGCCACCCCTGATTGTTTAGAGATAAGCGACGGCGTTCCGTGTTGCAGAGCTTCTAGTGGCACCAGCCCAAAAGGCTCGGACACAGACGGCATCACTACCAGGTCTGCTGTTTGGTACATTCGGTCACGTTCTTCCTCCCATAATGCTCCCGCAAAAATAACATGACCTGAAAGACCCATCTCACCCACCATCCGAATAATTTGATTCTGCATATCACCCCAGCCCGAAATCACAAACACAATAGATGGGTCAACATCTACCACCCGTCTCGCTGCCTTAATAAAATAGTCGACCCCTTTTTGAATGGTAATCCGTCCGTGATACAAAACAATTTTTTTACCCTGAGCTTTTAGTTCTCGTAGGGTAGGTTCGTACACTGGCGGCGTGAACGTATCACAGCCATTGTGCACTACCACTACTTTTTCGGGAGCAATGCGGTGTTTCTCAATAATAATCCGCCTGGTAAATTCACTCACCGCCACGACACTATCGGCCATGTTAAACGCATCTTGTTCAATTCGGAAAATTGACGGATCGACACTGTTCCCAGCCGCCTGATCAAAGGACGTAGCATGTACATGGAGAATGAGTGGTTTGCCACTCACCCGTTTGGCGGCTACTCCAGCGAGGTAGGACGTCCAATCGTGGGCATGAATAATATCAAACTGCTGCGTCCGGGCAATGCAAGCTGCTTGTAGCGCAAACAGGTGCACTTCCTCCAGCATCGAGCGCGTAGCGTACCGTGGAGTGCCATCTGTATGGTAGCCGATAACACTCGTCACCTGGCTACTGCCGCTATGATAGGGCTGTATCGCGGAGTTTACTTCAATCACGGTCGTTTTATGCTCAGCTCCGGCAAAGATAAATTTGGGCGTGCCGATAGTTTCCTGCTTTTTTGGCAGGACAAATATCACCTCAACACCCTGCTCAAACAACTCTCGAGTTAACCCATGACAAGCTACACCAAGCCCCCCGTTACGTGACGGCGGGAAGTCCCATCCAAAGGTGAGTACTTTCATGGCAAAAGGTGTGCAAATACGACCAGATATTTACGTACAACGTCATGATACCATGGTACTTTTTTGAGCGTTTCAATTACCACCAAAAAGCTGTTGATAGGGCTTCGTGAAAGCTATTTGTTTGACTCAAAACAACTTTTCTGCTACAATCGTTCAACTATGTCACAAGATTTACTCGTAAAGTTAGTATCAGCTGGTAATGCCAAAGGCGTTGGCAAAGGCCACGTGTACTACACTCGTTTTAATAATAAGGTAAAGAAGGACCCATCAAAGAAGTACGAAACCAAAAAATTCAACCCAATCGCCAAAGAACACTGCGTGTATAAGCAAAAGAAGTAACAAAAAGCCCCGCAAGGGGCCTTTTTGTTACTTTACTTTCGTAGACAATTAGCTATAGTGATTTTAGAAAGAAACTCTAATCTCAAAGGAGAACGCTTTGTTCATCAGAAAAACACATACACCATTCGCTCTACAGGGCACGTATCTTTTCCCTTATGTTATTGGAAAAGTTGAGTCCAGTCGGTTATGGTGTATAACTGACTCAACGCCGCTGACAGATGACCTAACGGAAGAATCGTTGCCAAACCAATTGTTTTCAATCATCCACTGTTTAGGTTTTTTCGGTGTAATGTTGAAGCATAAACATGAGATTGTTGAAAGCGTCAAAATTGCAAACTTTCACAACATCAATATGGATATAGTACTCCAAGAAAATAGTACAGGCTTAATGTCAGACCGTGAAGATGCACGGGCGAATAAATGGAAAAAAGTTGAACGTGTTATCACACATGCTTTCGGGCTTAACGTCATATGAACAAGACCGCGGCACTCTCGTGCCGCGGTCTAAACTTTTACTTTAACTTCGAATCTTTACTTCCGTCATACTTTCCTTGTTGCGCCAGTGAGTTCATCTTACACACATGCAGTAGCATACTCTGCGCCGCCTCAGTATTCTCAAGCTTCCCTTGCCAAACCATCAGGAACGGTTCTTCGATGGCGCGTGAATAAGAGAACGTAATTGGCCAGGGTTGAGCGCCTAATTTAGCAATGGCGTTAAGGTTCTCAGTTGCCCGCTTTGGAGTTTGCCCTCCTGAGAGAAACACAATTCCACCAACTGAATACGGTACTGACATATGGAAGGTACGGAGGGTAGCGTTGGCGATTTCCTCTGGGCTTGATGGCTCGGGGAACAGATCGCCTGCGAGCACCATTGATGATTTAAGAATCAGTCCCTCGAGGTCAACCTTGTACCGCATCATGGTATGGAAAAGAATTTGAATAGCTCGAGTTGTAACCGCTTCCGCTCGCGCAATGTCATGGCCGCCAGCAAAAATAACTTCGGGTTCAAGCATGGGTACAATGCCCGTCTTTTGCGCTATCTGCGCGTACCGAGCCATCATAACTGAGTTAGCCTCTAGGCACTCATCAGTCGGAATATTCTCGTCAATAGTAACCACCATCCGCCACTTAGCAAAGCGCGCACCGAGGTCGTAATATTCTTTGAAGCGTTCCTCAAGATTATCGAGACCTTGCGTCACTACTTCACCTGGGTGACCTTCAAAATCCTTTACCCCTAAGTCAACTTTTATCCCCGGTACAATTCCCCGAGAAATAAGTAAATCACCAAACGGTGTCCCGTCGTCGGTACCAGAACGTAGCGTTGAGTCATATAAAATTACTCCTGACAAATACTCCTCCACCCCCGGCGCCGCAAACATCATCTCACGAAAATCTTGACGGTTGGCTTCCTCGTTTGGTAAATGCACCATCTCGAGCCGTTTGCCCGCTGTGCTGTCACTCTCGTCCGCCGCGAGGATACCTTTCCCGTGCGCCATCAGTGCCGCTACCGTCTCATACAATTTTGGATTTTTATTCATACTAATAAAAGTATAACAGCCCGAGCGTACAAAACGCTCGGGCTACTTGGGGATGATACGTGATTTTGAAATAAGTACTCGCCTGCGAAGCATAAGTTCGAGCACTACACCGCCAAACAAATGGTCGCTGAAGTATTTTGAAAACGCTATCATTTGAAGTAAGTCTCCGTCAGAATGTTTGTAAACAACTCCAACAAATGCTATAGCTACGTAACTAATGTGCCAGTCTGTCCATAGCCACCGAAAGAACGAGAGGATTTTTTCCATTACACCTCCTAAATATTGTGCAACTACTATACAACACTATCATTACCAAAAAGTAAACCTACCCCTAACTACGAATCTTCCAGCCTCGTTTAAATAACTGTGTGACGAGGAGTCCGAGCGCTAGTACGAGCCCAGTCGTAATGACCAAACCTACAAATTGATTTGCTTCATGATATCCAATCATCGCTCCACGAATTCCGTCAGCAAAATAAAAGAAGGGGTTGAGAACGGTGATTTGAGCAGCGAGTGCTGGAAGCATGGTAATGGAGTAAAAGATTCCGCCCAGGTACGTCAGCGGCGTTATCACAAACGTATTGAGCATCTGCAGTTGCTCAAATCCTTCTGCCCACAACGCTACAATGATACCCAACATCGCAAATATCGCTGAAATGGCGGCAACGTAAAATATAAACATCAGTGGATTGATCAAACTTACTGCCCCAAACAGTACGCCCACAATTAAAATCAGAAACGCTACAATCAGCGACCGAGCCACAGCGCTTCCCACAAACCCGAGCAACATTTCAACGTAAGAAAACGGAGTAATTAAAATCTCCTCAATCCCCCGCGTAAACTTCATAAAGAACAGTGCTGAAGATGCACTTGAGAAACTGGCGTTAATTATCGAGAGCATCAGTACACCTGGAAATACAAACGAAATATATGGCACCCCAGCAAAACTATCAATCTTTGAGCCAATCACCGTTCCAAAAATAAATATATACAAGGCAGCTGAAATAACCGGTGCAGCGAGCGTCTGTACGGACACGCGTAGTGTTCGCTTCACTTCGCGACGGAGCATTGTATACAGTCCAATCCAGTTTATTGTCATATTTTAAATTTAGTTTACCGTCCGTCTTTGCGAGGAATGAGGAGGAACGACGATTGACGTGGCAATCCAGGACTTGATCGACTACTCTAGATTGCCACGTCGACTTCCGTTACCTCTACAGCCTCCCTTACAGGGACTGTTCAGGTTGTCGCTATTTTGTGCAAAATAGCTGGCAACCTCTTGCAAAAGTCTCCCAGACTTTCTCACTCGCAAAGACATTCCTCTTATTAATAAACAGCTACTACTTCTTCGTCAGCTCCAAATACCGTTCCTCGACCGACTTCCCTCCTTCTTTCATGGCTTCTTTAGTGCCTTGCCAGACGATCTTTCCCCCATCAATCACCGCAATGTCATTACAGAGATACTCAATCTCTTCAAGGTAGTGTGAGGTTAAAATAATCGTCTTTCCACCTTCATTAAGTTTCTTTAAATACGCCCACAGCGCCCGCCGCTGTTCCACGTCTACTCCTGCAGTTGGCTCATCTAAGATCAGTAAGTCGGGGGTATGCACGAGCGCTCGCCCCAGCATCGCCCGGCGCTTGAGTCCACCCGATAATTTTTGAAACTTTACATCTTTATGTTCACCCAAATCAAATTGGGTAATCAACTCATTAATCCGCTTCATCCGCACCTCAGACGGAATACCATAGTAGCCACCCATATAGTCCATCAGCTCAGTCGGTGTCGAGAAAATATCCACATTAAATTCCTGAGGCGAAAGTCCAACTTTAGTACGAGCAAGTTTGTAGTCCACGACCACATCCACCCCATCAATCAAAATAGTCCCCGCTGAAGGCTGCGCAATCCCCGTTATACAATGAATAGTCGTCGACTTCCCCGCCCCATTAGGCCCCAAGAGCCCAAAAAACGCCCCCCGAGGAATCGACAAATTAATCCCATCCACCGCCACCTTATCATCCTTTTTACCCGCACCTTTATACACCTTCACCAAATCTCGAATCTCCAACATCGGCACAATAGTATTGTCTGACATAAAGGCATTATACCAGAAATCCGAAAATTTAGACGTAGAAAAGGCGACATCATGATGATGCCGCCTTACTAAATTTTGAACCGAGATTCTAGCTAACTCGTTTGCTAAGGGCGATTACTCGCCCTTAACTTATTTCTTGATCACAGGGCGTTCTTTGTATGCAGAGGGCTTGAAATACTGCGCTTCTTTGCCTGACCGGTGGATATTCCATGCGGTCACACAGACGCGATAGACATCCTCGGCACTGACAAAGCGTTTGCCAGCACTGACGCCCGGTTGTGCGCAGACAGTCGACGAAACCAGGAACTCACGCAGCTGGTATTGGGGATCTTTGTTTGAAGTCATCCCCAGACCATCTGCAACACGAGCCCAGAATTCAAGCGCCGCTTTTGGTGATTTGGCCATGGTTGCATAGATAGCTCCCACAACCGCCACCCGCTTCATGTGCTTATGCTCGTTCTTGACCCAGCCTTTAACCAAATCTGCAACCCTTAACGAGAGTTCCAGATAATCGGTCGAAAGCAGGACTGCGATATCATCACCGCCATGTTTAGAACGGTCATGTACCGACTCCCATTTAAAATAGGAGAAGCCACCTGACAACAACTGAATCTGTCCAGAGTGCAGAGCCCCAAAGTGCTCAGTACCCGCCAGATAGCTCGACACGACATTCGCCTGCGAACGTGATGCGCCCCGATCAATGGAGGCGTACAACCGTCGCATATCTTCTTCCGTATCAGCTTCATAGGTCATGAAATTGACATCGAAAGACATGGCCTCAGCTTCGTCGAACTCAAGAATGGCCCAGCTGGTATGCTGACCATTCATTCGTACCAAACGTTCGCCAAGCTTGCAAACCACAAGGGTTACCTGTTCGGGCAGATAGGAGCGACGCTCCATCTGCTCAGCCAAGTACGCAACCCATTTGTTACGCAAAGGCCTGTCAGCGACGAAGGTTTCAACTTCGTTCAACATCCAAGTCGCAAAATCGCGGTTGAGGGTGACGATCTTGGTCTCAGCGAGACGAAGACCTTTACCAATTTTCGTGATGTTCACGATTTCGGCTGTTTTCTGTGCGGGATTTTTGAGGTTCTGGGAAATTTTGCGCTTCCTTCTATTGCGCGTGAGCGATCTCAAGGATCAAGCCATTTACAATAATAGCACTATATATATATATTGTCAATACCTTCTTCAAGCTTTAATCTGCTATGGTTTCAGGGTGAAAAATAAGGAAATTGGGTGGTTACTGGCAGAAAAATACCACGGCGTGGAAAGCGACGCTTTTCTTGCTGATTGTGCCAAATTAGCAGCTGGTGTCCCTCTGGCATACCTCATTGGGCACGTGCCGTTTCTTAACTGCACTATTTACCTCGACTCACACCCCCTCGTCCCCCGCCCCGAAACCGAATACTGGGCCGAACAAGCCATCACCACTATAAAAAAACAAACCGAATCAAATCTCAGGGATGCCATCCCTGAGACTAATCCAGAAGTAAGGGGTCCGACCCCTTACTTAAAGATTCTCGATCTGTGTGCTGGCAGTGGCGCCATTGGCGTGGCGGTGGCTAAAGCCATTCCCGAAGCCGATGTGACGTTTGCTGAACTCGACCCCGCTCACCTCCCCATTATTGAAAAAAATATAGCTGCCAACCTTTCTGTTGACAGAAAGGTTGGAAGCGGCACTATCATATATGATAGTGAAAAATATAAAGTTTTATGTAGTGATTTATTTTCGGCACTTGATAATAGAGAACGATTTGATTTTATTTTGACGAACCCACCGTATATTGATGCCGAAGCTCATACAGTCGATGACAATGTCGCCCTACACGAACCACACTTGGCGTTATTTGGGGGCGTAGCAGGAATGGAAGTTATTGCTCTAATTATTACTGAGGCACCACAACACCTTACCCCTGACGGCCAGCTCTGGATTGAACATGAGCCGGCACAGGTCGAGGCCATTACTGCCTTGGCAGCCACATCTGACTTTAAGGTAATTACCCACCCTGACCAGTACGGAGTCCCTCGTTTTAGTGTGCTCACTATGGCACAATAGTAGATATGGAAAACATCCCTTCACTTACCATCCCCTTTGGGGCGCTCGCGCATATTGCTTTTTACCTCCTCGTAATTGTCTACGCAATTTTTACCATTATTTTCTACTATCACTGGCAAAATTATTCCATGGATAAAAAGGCTACTTTGCAGACCTACCTCGCCTACTTTGTCGTTACTTTACCACTCCTCTTTATCATGGGTCTGAGCCTCCTCATAATTTAATTGTATGTTATTTGAAAAAATTCAACTTGAAGCCGACGAAGCCGTTATCAAAACGGTGCGTAAACATTGGTTTGTGATTACTGTTGAATTGCTCACCATTATTTTCTTTGGCCTGATGCCTGTGTTTGGCTTTATGGTATTACTCGCTCTTCCACCACAAGAGATGATTATGGGGATTTTTGAAACACAGACGCCAGTCATTATTTTTGGACTAGCCGCTTGGCTACTCATGAGTGCAATGGCCACTGCCACCGCCTGGACGCATTACTACCTTGACCTCTGGGTGATTACCGACAGACGGATTATCGTGATTGATCAAATCGGTTTTTTCAACCGCAAAGTGAGTAACTTTAGATTAGAACGACTCCAAGATATCAAAGTCTCAGTCAATGGTATTATTGCCACCCTCCTCAATTACGGTACAGTCCGCGCGCAAACAGCCAGCGCCGCCGAAAGCAACTTCGAAAGTCGTTTCCTCCCCGACCCACGAGAACTGCAGTCGCTAATCCAAACCGCAATGGACGACCGCCTAAAAAAACTCGGTGACAACATCCCCCTCGCTGATTAATCTTAAGGGTCCTTCCTTACAGGAACTGTCCACTCATTAGCTCCTTTGTTTCGCTTAAGCTCACAAAGTAACTCAATGAGTCTTGAGGAAGCTTAACGCTTCCTCACCCCTAAGATTCTGAAATTACATGAGTAAGGGGTTAAACCCCTTACTCTAGGTTTAGCTTGCCAATTTAACCCTCCTACCCTACAATCAACTATTATGACTGACAAAATCCAACCAACTGACTCGTACAAAGGGGTGCGTGATTTCTACCCCGAAGATATGGCCGTGCAGCGCTATATTTTTGATGTCTGGAGTCAGACCGCTGAGAGTTTTGGGTTTGAACGATATGACGCGTCGGTCCTTGAAACATCAGATTTATATAAAGCTAAAGGGGCGGAAAATGAAGAAATGGTGAACGAACAAACCTATACATTTATTGACCGCGGTGACCGTGAGGTCACTCTGCGCCCTGAAATGACACCAACCGTGGCCCGGATGGTCGCTGGTCGCAGACGTGAACTTTCCTTCCCTGTCCGCTGGTATTCTATTCCCAACCTATTTCGCTACGAACGCCCCCAGCGCGGTCGTTTGAGAGAACACTGGCAGCTCAACTGCGATATTTTTGGTGCCACAGATTATACAGCGGATGTGGAAATTATTGCCCTCGCTTCACAGTTGATTCTCAATTTTGGGGCTGACTCTACCCTGTTTGAAATTAGAGTTAACGACCGCACCGAAATGCGAAGTAAGTATAAAGAATATGGAATAGAGAATATGGAAAAGCAAGACGCAATTACTCGTCTGAACGATCGTTTTTATAAAATCTCTGCAACAGAGTACAAACTTGCACTCAACGAAATTGTTGATGACGGTAGCGCGGTTGAAAATATTTATACACTCGTTTCTGGTGGCGATACCACTGACACAAATAAAGTTGTCGAAGGCCTAAAGGAGCTCGGCATCACTAATGTAAAAATTGACCGCTCCATTGCCCGTGGATTTAACTACTACACTGGCACTATTTTTGAAATCTTTGATGTCTCAGGCGAAAATAACCGGGCAATGTTGGGTGGTGGTCGCTACGATAACTTAACCGAGATGTTCGGCGGTGAAGCGATTTCAGGGATTGGCTTTGGGATGGGTGACGTCACGATGCGTGATTTCCTCGAGACCCACGATTTGCTGACAGCAAACATTACTGCTCCAGACCTCATGGTGATTCCCATGGACCCAGCCCAGAACCTGATGGCGCAAAAAATCGCCATGCAATTTCGTGAGACAGCGGGACTCTCTGTCGCGACTGACATCAGCACCAAAAAACTCGGAAAGAAAATTGGTGACGCGAGCGAGAAACTCGTGAACTATATTTTAGTAATTGGTGAAAACGAAATTAAAGATAATAACTATACACTTAAAAATCTTAACGAAGAAATGACAGTAACAGGCTCAATTGAAGATATTCTCAAACAATTTACTGACGGCATCATCTAAACCAGCAACACAAACAAATACGAAAATCTTAGGGATGCCATCCCTAAGATTTTTTAGTTAAGTGACCAATTGCGTTCAATATTGCCTGAGATGCGCGGCGAGCAAGAAAAAAGATGCGAGCCGTACCTGTTGCTTCATACAGAAGCTGTTCAGGTTGTCACTCTTTTTTCTAAAGAGCTGGCAACCTCTTACGAAAGTCCCCCAGACTTTCTCACGGTGAGTGTCTTTTTTCGCAGTTCAACAAAGCAGATTGGTTGATATTGAACGCTAGTGCTATAATGCCAAATAATTCTTATGCGATACATAATTTTCGACTTGGAAACCCAGAACATCTTTCAGGAGGTTGGGAGTAGTGATCCGACGGCGCTCGATATCTCGGTGGGATCATTTTATGACAGTGCTACGGATAAATATTTAACCCTCAGTATTGATGAAATTGAGAAAGCTTGGCCACTACTAGAGCAAGCGGACGCACTCGTTGGTTACAACAGTAACCACTTTGATATTCCCCTTTTAAATAAATACTACCCTGGTGATTTAACTCAAATCAAAAGTATTGATATTTTAGAATCAATTAGGGCGTCACTTGGCCGCAGATTACGCCTTGATAGTATTGCTGAAGCAACCATTGGAACCAAGAAATCAGCTAATGGACTGCAAGCCGTGCGCTGGTGGAAAGAAGGTAAAATTGATGAGATTAAAAAATACTGCGAACAAGACGTAAAAGTCACTAAAAAAGTCTTCGACTACGCCATGCAAAACGGCCATGTAAAATTCAAAGACGGCTCCCGCAAACGAGAAATCCCCCTTGATATCAGCTCCTGGGCCATCAAAGAAGAATCCGCCATGACTCACTCTTTACTTTTTTAATTTATTAGAGTACCCTGACTCCATCTACCAGAAAGGGAGACTGTACATGGAAGGAAAAATGGAAGCAGACCGCAGATTCGCCGCTTCCTCAATACACCAATCGATAGCCTCGGTTGGAACCCCACCACAACAAGGTGGTGTCGGGGTCAGCTTGTGACTAACCCTGGACCTGACGAATGGGTCAATGGAGTCCGTACCCGGATCAATCACACGGTAAGACCGGTTCCGGCGCAGAATATACGACATCTCCTTTGGTTATTGGCCAAAAGGCATGACAATTCTGGACAAAAACTACAGCCCAATATGGTCAGTGTTCTACAAGATCTGGAACGTGAGGCCAATGGGTTTCGTCCGCACAAAGCCCACAACTATCAGTACCGATAATCAGTTCTGGTGGCCGATGTCGCAATGTTCAAGCGACATCGGCCACCCGCCGCCACGCACCTGTGTGCGGTTTTTCTATTTTGAATTTTCAGCAATGGATTGCCGTGTCAGTCGTCGTACCTCCTCCCTCCTCGCAAAGACGACTGTGATAAGTATTAAATAATTAAAAACTCATCATATCTAAACGTTTTAAATTGCTTTAGATACAAGGCGCGTGAGGAAAATAATTTGAGCCGTACTTTTCGTACGGTGAAATTTATTTTCCGAACAGCAACGCAGTAGATGAAGTGATTTTAGACGTTTAAGCAACAAGGACTGTGTAGGCTACGAAGAGAGCTAGTAGTAGTCGATACCAAATAAAAGGCCATAGTGAATTTCTCCTCACGAACTGCAGCAAAAAATGAATCGCGAACAAGCCAGTCCAAAAGGCTACAAACGAACCGACAATCAGCGCTCCCCAGGAGACGTCGCTACCAATTTGAATGAGATCAATTAACTTTTTAGCTCCAGCTCCCAGCAAAACTGGAATGGCTAGTAAAAAAGAAAAACGAGCGGCTTCGACACGCGTTAACCCAAGTAACATACCGCCGGCAATCGAGGCACCAGAACGTGACATCCCGGGGATTAAGGCCAAACACTGGAACAGACCTATCTTTAAACCTTTTTTTACGGTCATCTCATTTTGCGGGACGGTTTTGCTGTAGATCCATTCGGCATAAATAAATAAAACAGAGCCAGCAACCAGAACACCCGCCACCAAAAGTGATGACCGAAAAACTGTTTCCATGGTTGACTCCAGCAGCAGTCCAGCTATAACTGCCGGGATTGTTCCAATTAAAATGGCGTACAGTAACGTAAGGTCTTTGGGGTTGACTGGTAAACGCCCTAATTTCCGCAACGCAGTTTGAGTGAGTTGCCACAAATCATTACGAAAATAGAGTATCACTGCAAAAACTGTCGCCAGCTGTAATACAGCATCAAAAGCTAAGGCTCCACCCATTTCGATATCGAGCAGGTCGCGCATCAAAATAAGATGTCCCGATGAGGATATAGGCAAAAACTCCGTGATTCCCTGCACTAGCCCAAGAATAATCGCTTCTAAAATAGTCATAATTTCCCCAAAATTATACCATAGCAAGACTACAGTCTTGAATATTGGTGTATAATTAATGCAGCGCTTTTGTGTGCCCTATTATCTAAATCATATTAATTTTCTATGCAACCCCAACCATCTTCACCGTCAATCGCTATTCCTATTGCTATTGTTGTCGGTTTTGGAATGATCGCAGCCGCTATCTTTTTTAGCGGAGTTAGTGATGTGCCGGCCGGAACGGCAAAAGTGGTACCGACTGATACCGCTAAAGAAACAAGGGTTCGTCCCGTTGACGATACTGATTATATCCGTGGTAATCCCAACGCACCGATTCTCGTTATTGAATACTCTGACTATGACTGCCCATTTTGTAAAAACTTCCATGAGACTATGACCAAGGTGATGGAGGAATACGGAGTGACTGGAAAAGTTGGCTGGGTCTATCGTCAATTCCCACTCGTACAACTACACCCGAATGCACCCCGCCTCTCTGAAGCAGCCTACTGTGCTGGAGACTTAGGTGGCACTGATGCCTACTGGAAATTCTCTGACTTGATATTCAGTGAACGTGAAGTTAACGCCCAGACCAACATGACTAAATTGCCTGACTTCGCCACTAAAGCTGGTCTTGATAAAACAAAATTTAACGAATGTCTTAATAGTGGTAAGTTTACTGACAAAGTCGAAGCTTCGATTGCTGAAGGAGCAGCAGCTGGCGCTCAAGGTACTCCGTACTCAATTGTGACGGTCGGTGGACAACAAGCTGTTATCAATGGCGCTCAACCCTACGCTGTAGTAAAAGACATTATTGCCAATCTTGTAAAACAACTCGAAGGTGGTACAGCTGAAGTAACTCCTACTAGTTAGGGTTAACAATAGGTGGTTTTGAAAAACTACAGGCAATCGCCTGTAGTTTTTTTAATAGTACTTATAATACTCATCCACCTTCAATTAATACCATCACCAATTAACCCCACTTATGTCTTTGTTAGTATGTTCAGCTTCAGCTAAACGTTCGTGGCAATCTACGACCAGAACGTGGATTGCCACGCTGAGGCTCGCAAAGACGGAACAGTACTTACGGTTCGGTTTAATTGGAAATAGTATAAGCCACCTCGCTCCATTAAGTTACTGTATGACTAGTATGGGATTACATCATACCATCCCCAATTAATCTCACCCACAAAAATCAACCTGTCTTTGCGAGTGAGAAAGTCTGGGAGACTTTCTCAAGAGGTTGCCAGCTATTTTTAAAAATAGCGACAACTTATACTTCTGTATGAAGCGCAAGCATGGCAATCTACGTCATCCTTTACTAACCTTACTAAACGTCTAGAGTTAATTGAGGACGGCATAACAGCTATCTGTCTTTAAGCAGCGTAATCAAATGAGCATATGAACTTGCTTGAGCCAACTCTTCATTGTGAAGGAAATCGCCAGACCTAATTGACTGTACTGCCGTAATGATTTCTTGTTTCAGTTCTTCTACTTCAGCATCCGTTATCACAAATGTCTCCTCGTGGATTACTCCTTTTGTATCTGGCTCTACAAATGACAAAGTGCCGATGTTAGTTACGTACCGTTCATCACCGTACAGACGAAGAAGTAATGTGTAAAAAACTAATTGTCGTTTATAAGCTCCATCACTGCCGGCAGTGTTACCTTCGATAACATTTCTGGTTTTAGGTTTGCCGGTTTTATAGTCCACTACCCTAATCGCCCGGCCGTTAGTATCTAGATCAATTCGATCGAGCTTACCAGTTAAGAGAAGCTCCGGAAACTCTGGTATTCCTGTTGGCAGCAATACCTTAATACTCAACTCTTCTTTGGTTTGGGGCGGTAATGAATTTTGTAGATGGCTTAGATACGGATACAGCACGGTAAGCCCCTTATCGAGCAAGCGCGTAAATTCTTGGACACTCAGTGGCAACTTACCTAAAGCTGTTTCAAATTTTTGTTTGATTACAGTATCACTTGGAAGTATACCGGTGACGGAAAACGTTTTGGTAGCGTATTCAAGTACACTATGGATGGCTGTTCCAAACTGCATATGCGCTGGTTGCAACTCAGGGATGCGCAATACGTTACGATACATGTAGTCCCAAGGATTTTTAAGGTAGTTATTGAGCGAGGTTGCTGAAAAACCCCGACTGGCGAGCACTGTTATTACTAAATCTATATCGATAAAATCTGAGGGTGCTGCCTGCTGTAAAAACTCAACTGGATTAAAATCAGCCGTCACAAGAGCTGTTTCAATGTGCACGATAGTCTCAGTCGCTATCTCATCAATTAATCTACTTGGTACTAACACTTTGCCCGCAATGTTACTTCCAGAGTATGAGAAATGGAGCGCTGTTTTTGCTCTGGTCATAGCCACGTACAAAAGGCGTTTCTCATCATCAACTTTATCAACTTCATCAAGCACAACCCGTGACAAAGGAATCGTAAAGTTGCTACGGCTAGCGCCGCCGCCCCAATTATTGTCCTGGAGATGAGGAACGTACACTACCGCAAACTCAAGACCTTTTGATTTATGGGCCGTCATGACTTTGACTGATTGCAGACTAGTCTCGATGTAGGGCGCATCCATTGCGACACCGTAGGCGCGCCTAATAGCAAACATATCCCGCACAGACCGCAGAGTACTCAGGTCGTTATTTTGTACGAGCGACTCAACTTCATCATATAACCTACGCACCACCCGCACTCCCTCAAAAGGACTCTGGGCAATAACATGATCAAGGAAGCCGCTGGCTTTTAGTAGATATTCCAACACTCGGTGCGGCGGTACCGACACCGACTGAGCGCGGGCGGACTCTATCACAGTCAGCACATTTAATGCGGCTGACGGGTTCGTCACTCCTAATTCAGCTAACTTCTCTACGGAAGACAAGATAGACAGGAGTGACTCATTGTAACTGCGAGCGCCCGTAATTTTTACGATATCATTAATACTCAAACCCCAATATGCACCATGAAGTACCGCAAACAGAGCGCTTTCATCAGTGTCAGTGAGCACAACAGAGAGCAGAGCCTCAATACTTTGCGTAATTGGATGAACAAGAATATCACCATCAGCTGACGCTGATACCAAGACACCAGCCTTACGTAAACTCAGGGCAATTGTTTCAACTTCTTTATTGGTACGCACAATTATGGCAATTTCTTCTGGTGGTACTCCCTCAGTAATATTTTTTTTGATAGCGTCAATTAGCCAGGCGTCCTCAATGGCAGTGTGTGAAAAATGTTGACTGGTAATTTTTGAAACTCCAATTGCGCAGGCTATGAGAGGAATCCGCAGCGCAGCCAAGGGGCCACTCTCAACTGCCACCAAACTATGCGCAGCGTCTAAAATAACCTGACCAGAGCGATAATTCGCAGTCAAGCTAATTACTTTAGTGCCAACAAACGCACTTTCAAAGTACATAAAATTTGCCAGGGACGCCCCTTGGAAACGATAGATAGCTTGCTTCTCATCCCCTACCACAAATATATTTGGGGTGTCATGATAGGATGCCAGTAGTTCTAAAATTTTATTCTGAGCTCCATTGACGTCTTGATGTTCATCAGCCAAAACGTACTGATACTGCTCTTGCAAATCACGTAGCATTTCATCATTACCCTCAAGTGCCAAGACCGTCTGGGCAATCATATCTTCAAAATCATACAGTTTCGCTGCAGCTAAACTGGCCTGGTATTGACGGTAGATTACAACCAATTCCCTGTTTTTAGCAATAACTTGTTCGAGTTTGGTATACTCACCGCGTATCTTGCCTTTATGAGCACCTTTTGTGTGGATTTTCTCTACTCCTTCCAACTCCTCCTCTTGATCATCCACAATCAGGGCTAGTCCGTCGGGACTGATGTATTCTTTTTTTAATTCACTAATTATGCTCAAAATGGGCTTTACGTAGTAGGCTGGGTCACCTGATGGCCGAAGTTTTTTGATACTGGCTGTATCTAGAATATTCTCGACGATGACAATTTTATCAATAGTGGTAGCAGGCGCGCCACCAACTATACGCTCATAGGCATCAGGATACGCCCGGATTAATTTGTCAGCAAAACCATGAAAGGTATAGATAGGTACTTGGTACGCCCGAGCGCCAATATATCTATGCAATCGAGCCCGCATCGCCTTGGCACCAGATTCGGTAAACGTAAGTGCCAGAATCGATTCTGGTGCCGTGTCGGTCTTAAGGAGAATATTCGCAATCCGCAGAGTAAGAATCTGTGTCTTCCCTGTCCCAGGTCCCGCAATCACCATCACTGGCCCCTCAATGGTATCGACCGCTTCTTTTTGCGCATCATTGAGTGCCTGGTAGGCAGTGTCAAAAGCTTCTTTGAGAGTCTGTTTTTCCTGAGCTTGCGACATAATTAGTACTAGTATATCACTTACAACTTACTTTAATAGTTATGGCGTTTAAGATTTCATAGAACCTACAAAACTGAGTGCAGTTCTAGGCGTGAGAAAGTCTGGGGGACTTTCGTAAGAGGTTGCTAGCTATTTTGGAAAAATAGCTAGCAACCTGTACAGCTTCTGTAAGAAGCAAGAAAATTTTGCGAGCCGTATTTTTATACGGTGAGTAATATTTTTTGCAGCACAACAACAAAATGCGCCAGTTTTATAGGTTCTATCTAGCATCATCAAGAAACATTTCATACAGTATAACTAGACCAAATGGTATTAGCAAAATGAGCAGCAATTCCTCAATCGGAACCACCGTGCGATTCCACTCAAAATAAGCTACATACTCGTTAACGTTAGCAAATAGCCTAATACCATTCTCAAGAAGTATCCATTCATAAATCAAAGATAACGGAAAGGTAGCGATAGCAAAAAGTCCGGCCTTTTTAAACAGTGAGATTTGTGGAAGTGATTTCTGTACGAGAATTACGAGAGCAAACAATGAACTCATAAACGCCAATAAAAAAGCAAATGGGTAGTTCACCAATAGTACCGGGTTGATATAAATAACTCCTAAGACCAACGCATACACTACACCAACAGCACCCAAGCCCTGGGCTGAAATTTTTGCCTTAGGCGCACTACTGCCATCATCACAAAAATACTCATACAGGAGAATCAAATATAAAATATGTAGGACCGAAAACACATAGGTTTCAAGCGGTGCCCCTCCAAATACCGGAAGCGCCAGTGGTGATAGTTCATACCACAAACCACTTTTGTACGCGTAGAGCTGGACGAGCGCGGTACCGAGCAGTGTAAAGACTGAAATGAGTGGCACCAAATGTGATTCTAAACGTAGCCTATTCCATAAGACAAAAATGGGCGCCCCAAACAAGAGAGCTGTTATCACGAGAAACGAAGCATCTGCCCACACCAAAATGAGTGCAGTACACAAAGTGTAGAGTGAAAGAAACAGCAAAAAGAACCACTTGTTTTTCATGTGTATATTGTAACAAACCCCACTGTCAAACTTCTATGTATTATGACAACGACGTGGATTGCTTCGTACCTCGCAAAGACAAACGAAACAAAACCGCCGTATGGCGGTTTTGTTT
>JAYVHQ010000058.1:0-3939 GCA_043771035.1 Candidatus Kaiserbacteria bacterium
TGAATACACCGACCGACAGAGCCAACACAGCTGTTGCAACGAGCATCGCGACCACTCGGTGCAAAGATTCAACAGTGATAGTTGAATGTTTGAACATATTTATTTTTTATTTTATTAAATAACTTTTGTGTAGTCGCAACTTTCGTTGCAATGAACACTTCTCAGTTGCATGTTTGTGGAGCGGCTTGTGTGTACTTAGTGAAAAAATTTCAGCCTGTACAGACTCACCTAATGCAACTGATCTATCACTAGTATATAAGCCACTACTGTTACTGTCTCTGTCACAGTTGTTGATAACCTTTTTGTCCCACGCTTAGTACCAATAGAATAACGTTTGTTTAATTAAAATAGAAGCGACAAAATGGAAGTTTAATCTCCAAGACATCAAGTACACGTGTCGTTGATTAGCATTTAATTCAAATGTCTATGACTCTCACTAGCTCATATGTCCGTCTTTGCGAGTGAGGAGCTACTGCACCGCAACGTGGCAATCCACGTCGTTCGTCGTAAAGTAACAGGATACATCCAGCCCAGTTACTCTGGATTGCCACATCAATCGTCGTGCCTCCTCATGATTCGCAAAGACGTAGTGAACATATCGACCCAAGCTCAAGCACGCGCCACCGCAAGCTCACTCCATCTCGTTGTATACGCTGGGGATTTTTGTTCGCTTTTTGATTGCCACTGAGTTACTTTTGTTTGCTTACCAAAGGCGACCATATCTATACCGAACCGATTATTTAATACATCAACCACCTCATGTAAGGCCTCGGTAGGCGTCGGCACCATAGGCGCAAACAGTGACTGTTGCCCGAGCTCTTTTGGTACAAAAGGACCAATATATACGCCGGCTTTTTTATAGGGAACTTCAGCTTCATACAGTGTCGCGAGCAACCGAGTGGCTTCTTTTAGTAGCACCACCATATCATCAGTTGGCATACTTAAATCAGCTGTTCTGGTGCCGCCACGCAGTACATAATCACCATGACGACTGGTACCAAGATGGACAGATAGCTGCGTAGTTTTGAGTCCCAGACGCCGTAAATCTGCCACGACACTGCGCACATGGTGAGCAACTGCATCGTGTAAGGTTGCTCTGTCGGTGACATTTGTAGCAAACGACCGCGAGCTCATGATACTTTTTTGTGGACCGCTCTGGGCACCGAGCAGATACACTGATTCGCCGCGAAGCTCCGCCTGCAGCCGTAACCCAGAAATTCCAAACAGTGGTTGAATTCGAGACTTCGAACACGCGAGCAGATCAGCTACCATTGTCATTCCTGCTTCACTGTACCGTCTACCCAATCTCCCGCCCACTCCCCAGATGTCTCTAAGAGACATAGTGCCAACTAAACTCTGCCAATCAGCCGGCGTCAACACCATCACCCCACCCGCTTTCTTAGCTAACCTATTGGCGTACTTGGCCTGTGTCTTAGTACTAGCAACCCCGAGCGAAACAGGGATACCGACCTGCCTCTCAACCTCCATTTTTATCCGCATCAGTTCTTGTTCCAGAGCCTCTTTTGTTGCCGCTTCAATAGAGAAAAATGCTTCGTCTATCGAATAGATTTCCATTACCGGTAACAGTGTTTTAACCACCGCAAACACCCGGGCTGACAAATCACGGTACAGAGTAAAATGTGAAGAAAACGTTACAATCCCTTTGTCCTTTACAGTGTCCTTTATCTGAAACAGCGGCACCCCCATCACGACCCCCATGTCCTTTACTTCCTGCGAGCGTGCCACCACACACCCATCATTAGATGACAAAACCACAACCGGGCGCCCCACCAAATCAGGCCTGAACAACCGCTCGCAAGAAACAAAAAAATTATTACAATCAATGACGCCGATATACTGCATAGTATCTACAGTATACCAAACACGCTCAGCAAAAATGTGGATTGCCGCGCTGCGCTCGCAAAGACGAGAACTATGTATTCGTCCGTCTTTGCGAGCCCGCAGGCGTGGCAATCCACAACCAACAAAAAATCTTAGGGGTGAGGAAGCATTTAGCTTCCGCAAGACTCATTGAAATATTTTGTGAGCTGAAAGCGAAACAAAATATTCAATGAGTGGACAGTTTCTGTTAAGAAAGGACCCCCTAAGATTTTTTGTTTGATTGTTCGCCTGTTGACTGTATCTAGAAAATCTTCCAAATATCTTGATCTTCTTCACCATCGATTTTGAACATGGCGATACCGCGGACGTCGTACTTGGTGGCAAGGGCTAGCTTATCTTGGGCTGAGATGGCATCGTTGTAGGTGATGAAGCGGACTTTGACCTCGGTGTTCGCCAGTTTGGCAAACTGCAGAGCACGGGCGGCATTTTCGTAGCCAACTGGGGTACCAGCAGGTACGGGCAAGGCCGTTAGTATTTTATAAATTGAATCCTCGGGAAAGTAGCTCATGACGGCTTCGCCGCCGATACTGCGGCCGATTGGGGTTTTGTAGATATCTTTTGATAATTCGACAATGCGCGGATGATTTAAGGTGGCTACCCTGGTGTAGTCACGGTACCAATCAGGTGCGACCGTGACATCCCAAGCGCGACCGTAGGTAGCGACACCAATGAGCACCTTTTCTTTGGGAAAGTCCTGGACAGCTAGCTTCACTACTTTTTCCACCCACTCTTTATCGGCTACCGGAGTGTACGGCAAGCCAGTACGAGCGGCGTTGAGCGTCAAATCAGCTCGCTGCTGGTCGTAGGTCATAAGTTCAATACGATCACAGTGTTTAGCGATTTGCTTGTAGTCATTGGCGTACGTAAGCGGATTAGGGACTACCTTGTATAGGTCTACCGCTGGCGTCCTGGCTTCAACAGCGCAGGTAAGAAGCTTGCTACCTAACTTTTGATTGAGCTCTTCGAGAAACTGTGAGAAGTCATTAATATTCTCGGCATTTTTTTGCTCATAGTCGATGTTGATCCCGTCAAACTTTCCCCGCTTTACCAAACTGACAATATCCGCAATATGATCCTCTCTGCTATCTTCATCACTGAGCATGACACCTATTTGGTTACCATCAAACCACGCAATAGAAGGGATAATCTCAACCTTATTCTTTTTAGCGACTTTAAAGAAGTCCTTCCACTGCTTTTCCTTGATATCGGCTTTATCTACAATCTCACCGGCTGCATTAACTTCATACACAAAAGGGTAGACGGTATCTAGTTTTTTAATGTTCTTGGTTGCGCTTTTGATACCGGCTGTATCAGTCCACCACGGTAGCCAGCCAGCTACTTCGCCATCAAAACTGGCAGTAGATGTGGTTTTTGTAGTCGCTGCGTGGGCGGGTAAAACACCCAAGAACAGCGTGGCTAGAATAAAGGCTGTAATGAGGGGGTATCTAAGTGTGGCTGTGTGTTTAATTGTAGTGGTTGTCATAATTTTTAAGACGCTAAAAGCCGCATTGTCTTACGCTAATACTGTGGTTACTTTTTATTCAATTACTTAGTAATAATAACTGAAATAGTTCCAACCTCAAAATAATGCGGGGACAAATGTCGAAATTCCACAACCAAGTGAACTGCCTGGCCTGTGCTGGCAAAGCTGCCAAACGTATTGCTGAAATAAGAACTGAAGCATCTAAAAAGATACGCGAAACAGGCGAGCATCAAAGTGGGTTGGCTTCAGTAACTTGTTTCAACACAATCCTGCACAGTATCTTTCTGACACGAGCAAAACCAGTTACGTGGAGCAGCTTTACTCAAGATACCGACGAAGATTTCGGTAGACCAGCCACCGGTGACGGGAAAAGGAAATGAATAACGGGCGCCTTGGTACCAGGGCGCCCAGTTTTATTATGTATCACTTAAAAAGTTCTCACACTACCAGTAACCACCCCCCACATAAAACACTCCTCATCGCCAGTTACCTTGATTGGTTTATAGGCGTCATTCTCTGACATCAGCATCATTTCTCCATCTATTTTAGCTAAT
>JAYVHQ010000059.1:0-2248 GCA_043771035.1 Candidatus Kaiserbacteria bacterium
AAAATATTCACCATTCACCATTAAAATATTCACCATTAAAGCACTATTTCTTCTCGAATTTCTCTGTAAGGCTTGTGCTACCAGAGTGAAGCGTAATAAAGTACATGCCGTTTGACAAATTAGAGACATCTATACGTTGTAACAAACTACCGTTTGAGTCACCTAATTGTTTTGTTGATACAACACGACCCATCAAATCTGTAATCATTAACGATGTATTACCAGCTGTTGTCATTTCGACGTTCAAGTAGTCACTTGTTGCAGTTGGATAGACTTTGCTCATACCCACTTTGCCACTGCCGTTGCGTGCGATTGTTAGAGCTTTTGACACTGTTTCACGACCGTCGAAGTCAATTTGACGCAATCTGTAATAGCCAATACTGAGGGGGGCAGCATCGTCTGTAAAACTGTAGTTCTTTACAGTTAATGAATTACCATTGCCTTTTACTGAGCCTATTTGTTGAAAATCAACGCCATTAGTGCTGCGTTCTATCGCAAATTCGCGGTTATTGCGCTCTGTTGCGGTTGCCCATTCCAAGATATTAACAGCACCTTTCGCATAACCTTTGAAAGTTGTCATTTCAACTGGAATAATTCCGCCATTCACTAAATTGAAAAAACCAAATGATGCTGTGCCTGTATAACTGACTTGGAAACCTGTCGCACCTGAAGAAGGCACACTGGGTGTTGATGTAGTGAGTGCTGCCCAAGCACCTGCATTCACATTCAATTGCATAGGGTCAGTCAAAACACAACTGCCATTGCCTTCTCCTGTGTTATAACCAAAAGTAAGGTCTGCTGATGCAGGTGTAGAACTCGGTACAATGCTCCACGTTCTGTTGAGGGCTTTTGTGACATTCGGTACGCCTGCAGGTGTGTTACCCGTTGCAACACTTACTGAAAATACTTTGTCACCACCGTTGTTCATCGTTACAGGATTGTAACTTGTAGATGTCGGCCCAACAGGGAAAGTAGTAGATGATGTTGATGAAGCCGGTAGTTTTAAAATACCTGTTCCTTGTGTGACAAACCAAGTATAACCCGTCATCAGTGCAGAAGAGTTATTTGTAACGCCAGATGTCAATAATGTACCATCAACTACGCCACCGCTTTCAATAGTCATATTGATACTGCCCGTATTTGCACCTTTATAAGCAGAAAAAGAGCTGCCCAATTTCATAATACCACCATTTCTTACGTTCACATTTAAACTGGCAGGACCGGGTGTACCCGCAGCTGATTGTGAACTTGATTGAAAACCGCCAGAAGTTGTCAAACTCAAATCTAAAGTTCCACTGATATTATAAGTCACTTTACCTTGTGGGGCTGTAGCTGGCGTACCACTCACGCTACCATGAAAATAACTCGTTGTTGAATTTATTTTAATCGTTTTATTTGCCATAAGCTCCACAATGAACTCCTCCGTTCCTGTGTTCGCTACCGTACCCGCAACATAGTAAGCCGTAAAAGCATAGTTACCAGTAATGCCCAAATCCATACTTTGATTGACATTGAACGTTGCAGGTATGTTTGGATTGGCATGAAGTGTTCTGAAACGCGAAATTCGCGTCGTACCAGTGCCTTCAAGAGTCAAAGTTTTGCAGTTTGAAGACATTTCAAATACAAGGCCATCTGTTGCGCCTACTGTGGCAGATCCTAAAGTGCCATTATTTAAAAGACTCACCACATTATCGGTTGCACCACCTGACGCACTCGCCCCCATACGTAATGACAAAGCCGTAGCGGCAGTCAGTTGCCCACCAGGTTCGATTGTTAAGTTCAAAATAGAAGTCGTTGCAGCCAAACTTATGATATGACCTGAGCGTATCGTTACGTTTGCACCACCAGAAGGTCTTAGCGGAGTTGTTGGGTCGCCCGGTTGAGGTGTCCATACACCCATGACGTTTTTCTCCCAAATTGTGATACCTGTTGTAGCATTAGCATAACTACCCGAAGTGGCAGTACGCCATTCAGATGCTTGACCGAACAAAACAGCCGTTTGAAGAAAACAAAAGCATAATAAGCCTAAAATCTTTTGACCAGTTTTAAAGTGTAAACTCTTTTTCATATTTAAAAATATTTTTAATGATAAATAATTTGTGAAATAGTCTAGCGGGGTTATCAATAATAAAAATTAACTGAATTAGCTTATAAGCCAAATTTTATTTTATTCCTGCAAAATTAAGTTAAACTAAATACTTAACATTCAAAACTTGCGGGAACGTTTCCGATAACATTAGTCAGGATA
>JAYVHQ010000060.1:0-11511 GCA_043771035.1 Candidatus Kaiserbacteria bacterium
GGAAGCGTGTCCCTCGACGTGGACTATGACGACTTCCTGAAAGAACCAAAGGATGAAGATGACGAAGTGCCCGAGGTCCCGTTCGAAGCCCAAAGCCAGAGGGGAGATATTTACATACTAGGCGAACACCGCATACTCTGTGGCGACTCAACAGACCCGAAAGACCTCGCCACACTCATGGACGGACACAAGGCGGATGTAGTGTTCACTGATCCTCCCTATAATGTTGACTACAAAGGCTCGGGAGAAAACACCAAGGCAGGTATCCTCAATGATAAAATGGACGACCAAGCATTCCTTGCATTTCTCACGGACACATTCCTGATGATGAAAGGAAACATAAAACCCGGCGCAGGGTGCTACGTCTTCCATTCCCACAAGACAGCGTACACATTCGAGGAGGCATTGAAGCACAACAACTTCATCATCGACACCCAATTGATATGGAACAAACCATCAGCCGGACTGGGCATGAACGACTACCGCACTAAGCACGAGCCGTTCTTCTACTGCTACCTAAACAAAGACCACGTCTTTTACGGCGACCGCACAGGCACAACCGTCTGGACAATCCCTGAAGACCCACAGAAAGCACTGGACTGGTTCAAAAAGGAACTAGAAAAGCAGGAGGGGGGGGTAGGGACAGTATGGACGGTCAAAAGAGCCAACGTAAACGAATACGTTCATCCAACCCAAAAGCCCGTAGAACTACCAATGAAAGCCCTGCACAACTCCTCAAAGAAAGGGGACATCGTGCTGGATCTGTTCCTCGGCTCTGGCTCAACCCTGATAGCGGCGGAGAAGTCCGCACGAGCATGCTACGGTATGGAACTCGACCCACGCTTCGTGGACGTGGTGGTCGAACGCTGGCTACAATTCACCAAGGGCAACACAGTAATTAAAAACGGAAAAGAAATCGTATGGCAGACATCGAAAGTACAAGTAACCCAGTAACCTCGTTGCTGGAAAAGGCACTGGCACAAGAACCTAAGGTGCCGACTTGTCGTACCCACTACGGGCAACATGACTGGCAGACACACGATGAGACAGGGGTTGACTTCTGCAAAACGTGTAGTATACGGAGGGATGTGTGGGAGGGAACGTCTATAGCAGATAATAATGCTGAGAAAAAGCTAGATAAGGTACCTCCACAACTCAGAGAACACGTCATTCAACCCGGTGAAGTACGGAACCCAAACGGTCGTCCTAAAGGTTCACGTAACCTGACATCCATCGTCATGGACACCTTGCGTGCCAAGCGCATCACGGTAAAACTACCTGACGGCTCAACCACCATCCTCACAGGAGAACAAGCGTTCGCTGAGGCAGTGCTCGAGAACTCAATCAAGAAGAAAGACCGTGAGAGCCTACGCATGGTATGGGAAATGGCGGACGGTAAACCAACACAACAGCACAAGTTAGAGGTGAACGGTCCAAAGGGGTATGAGGTAGACCCTAACCGTGAGGCAATGATACTGGAGCAGTTCGACGCATACGGTGAGGACATAGCCCCGTCAAAGGCTCTAGAATCGTCTGTGAGCCTCGAATTGGCTGAAACGACACAAAGCACGACTACACCCCCAAACGCAACGCCTACCCCCATAGACTTAAGCGAGGCAGGGGCTACAATATCACATGCAAGCGACATCCCACCAATTATCACGAACCCGTAGAGTATCCTCACAGGAACTCAAGCGACTAAAGGAACTTACCCGTGACGAACGGGTGGTGGTCTGCAAGCGTGACTTTGCACTGTACTCGGCGTACTACCTAGCCCATACCAAGAAGTACCCGTTCGCTCTCTTTCACTATGCGTTCTTCCAGTCGTTCAAAGACCTACTGGACGGGGTAATCACCGAGTTAATGCTCCTCGCATTCCGTGAGAGTGCCAAGACATCTCTGGTAAAGGAGTACATCATGTACATCATCTGTTACCACCTCGAGGACTTCATCGTGTGGGACTCATACGACGAGGGCAACTCAAAGCGTGCGCTGTTCGACATTGTGGTTGAACTCCAGACCAACAAGCGTATCAAAGAGGACTTCGGGGAACTGTACAACGCTAAGAAAGACGCAATGGAAAAGAGCGAGAAGTCCGTGACCGACTTCATCACCAACCCAATCCGTGATGAGAACGGCGACATCAAGCGACGTGGTATCCGAGTGGAAGCGCACACAACCCAAGAGAGTGCTCGAGGGTTCCTCTACGACGGTAAACGCCCGGGACTGGTAGTGCTCGACGACTTCGAAAACAGCAAGACCATACGCTCGGAAGCCGTGACCCGTAATATCTGGGAGCACATACAGGAACTCAAGGGAGGTATCGACGGTATCCAGTTCCGTGTGATTTACCTCGCCAACTACATCAGCCAATTCGCCAACGTGCAAAAGGTGCTCGACCGTCAAGCAATGGACCCCGGACTACGGGTACACATGGTGCCTGTGATAGAGAATGGCGCACCAACGTGGTACGAAAAGTATGCACTGACAGACGCAGAGGCGGCATACTACAAAGAAACCAATCCGACACTCATGCCCAAGGTAAGTCTAGAGGCTAAAAAGCGTCTACTCTGGTCCCCTGATAGTGGTGACCAAACGTGGGAGGCGGAAATGATGTGTAACCCGATAGACGAAAGCCTCGCCAAGTTCAAACGAGAATACTTCAAGTACATCAGCCTCGAGGACGTGCTGCGAAAAGAGACAGCATGCTTCGTGATACTAGACCCTGCGCTCTCCGAGAAAGACACGAGCGATGACACGGGTGTGAGTATCGTGTGGACAGACAAAGAGAACAACTGGTACTCCAAGGTATTCCCACTCCGCCTCAACTCGCTGGAACTCGTTAAGTTCCTGTTTGACGTCAATGAGGCACTGACTGCACTTGGTACCCCACCAAGACGCATCGGTATCGAAAAGGAAAAATACTACGGAGCAATCTATCCATTCCTCCGTAAGGAAATGATGGAGCGCAATATCTTTCTCCCGATGTACGCCATCGACATCAAAGGACGTCACAAAGAGGACCGCATCACCAACGCCTTGCAGTACCGATATGAGACTGGCGTGATATACCACGTCATGGGTGAAATGATGGGGGGACGGGTGCCGATGGGCATGAGTGCCTACGAAACCCAAGCCCAACGCTTCCCTGCAGGTGGACACGACGACATGCTCGACTCGCACGCATACTCTGCTGACCTCGTCCGCTTCGATGCCCCTGAGAGCGAGGCGGAAAAGAAGAAGCGCAACAACCCGTACAACCTCGACGCCTACGTGGAGCGTATAGAAAAGCAGAACCGTGAGAACGGGGAACGCCAAAAAGCAATGGAAGAAGAACAGCAATACCGCAATGCTTATGAACAGGAGACTGGGGATGACTACTTCGATGAAATAGGCGGGTAGTGCTATAATGTGAGCATTATTAGTAATGTGATCACAAACCATCCATATGGAAAACAACATCAAAACAATCGACCAACTCACTGCTATCGAAGCGAACATCGTTCGTAACGCTATCGGCTGGGACGGTTCAACATACACTGACCCTGCAACGGGCTGTGTGATTGACTTGGTGGAGGGTGGGTACATCGTGCGTATCAAAGCCGATGGTGAAATCGAGGAAGCAGGAGTGGAGACTACTGCAACTGAGCCAACACCAACTGACGCTCCTGTTCAGGAAACTGAACCGACAGCACCAGCGGCAACTGAGCCAACAACTGACTCAGTACCAACTGCGCCCGAAGTACCTAGTGAGTCACAGGACACCACTGCACCAACTCCTGAGACAGGAGCAACTGGTCTAGGGGCTACACCTGCGACTGACGTACCTCCAGCAACTGAATAGGGTATACACCCACCACCAAAGAACACCCATCACGGGTGTTTTTTGTTATACACACAGCAAAAGCGTGTACACAGGTGTGTCAAGGGTGTAGAATTAAAGGATAAACCGACCTCATACATCACAACATGGCAAAAACACACTATTCACTTAAGACAAAACTGGTAGAACAGTCCCTAAGCGAGATAACATTCGACCGTGAATACCGTCGAGCGAAGCGTCATGGTGAGTGGAAGCGTAACGAACAGCTGATGAAGTCGTACAATATCGCTGACGATGAGACTAAGAACAAGGTCCCACTCTTTCAGGCTATCTCATTCGAGGAAACACTCCTCTCGAAAATCGACAACAGCCTCGTATTTAAAATGTCACCGGGGGGACTCGAGGATAAGCGCAAAGCTGAGAAGTTCAACGCACTCCGAGAACGTGACGCTAAGGTGGACCGCTGGGACACTAAAGACCGAGCAGGAAAAAGACACGGTATTCGATATGGTCGTGCTATTTACGTGTACACCGCCAAAGGAACGGACGGGTATCAGCCAAACCTGCAACAGATCAGACCCCGACACTTCCACATTGACCCCGACGCTGGTGGTCTCGACGTAGAAAAGGCACTGCACCTCGGCTGGTTCGGCGTGAAGAAAACCAAGTGGGAACTCCTTAAGGGTGTAAAGGACGGGATCTACGACAAGCAAGCGACGGCGGAACTTATTGCGTCTGGCTCAAACTACTCCGACAACACCATCGAGGACATGGAGGAACGTACCTCAAGCAACACTCCTGAAGATATTTCAAAGAGCAAGAAGATGACTAACCAAAACGTCTGGCTGTTCTATCAGCACTTCACTCACGACTATGAAACAGGCGACCGATACATTCTCCTGCTCACTCCAAAGGGGCAGTGCATTCGTTGTGAAAAGTGGAGTGACGTAGACCCAAGCAACCTGTATCCAATCTGGACGTGGGCAACCTCTCCTGACGATGCCGAGTTCTGGTCTGTCTCACCACTCGAACGTGTGCGACGTATCTTCAAGGGTATGGAAAAGAGCATTAACCAAATGCTCGACAACTCGGACCAAGTGAACAAGCCGAAACTGGCTGTGAACGTGGACGCTATCCGAAACCTAGCCCAAGCCAAGTACGGCTCTGGTGGTTTCATCGAAGTGACAGGCAACGTGGAAGTGGACAAGGCAGTCAAAGCGGTACTCACCCCGGCAATCGATACACCACTGCGAGTGTTCGATAAACTGCAAGCGATTGTAGATCGTGAATCAGGCGTGACCTCACAGGCGGCTGGAGTAGCGGATGAGGACGGCGTACTCGGTATCTACGACGGTAACAATGCCAACCTCGGTGACCGCCTCGGACTACTCAACAAAGAATACTCAGACGGGTACTACCGCTTCGCAACTCTATGGAAGAACGGTGTACGATATAACCTCAACTCAAAAGTAGCCATTCGCATCCTTGGCGTGAACGGTATTGGTATTGAGGAAATTCTATGGAGCGACATCAAGCCAACACAGTACGACTACGACATCCTCGTCGAATCGACTGCTGCAGAAACACAGCAATCAGAGGCAAAGACCAAAACAAAGATGGAGGTACTCACTGCAGCCAAAGGCGACCAATACTTCAACCAGAAAACAGTGCGTGAAAAGACACTCGAAATCACCGGCTTCAATGAGGATGACAAGAGGGCACTCCTCGATGTGGCTGACGGTTCAGAGGGGATGCTCGTGAAAGCATATGAGGACTTCGAGAAACTCGTCGAGGGCAAAGAGGTACTGGTCCCACGAAACGCAACCATCGAGTACATCCAAGCACTCAATGACCTCTGGGAAGATAAAGACGAACTCATCACCAAGATGTTCAAAAAGAACACAGCCAAGGGACAGATGGTGCATGAGCGAATCGGAAGCTACATCCAAGAGGCTCAGGTGACCGTGGAGAAAAACGAAGCGACTAAAGCACTCCTTGAACAAGCAAAGCAAGGTGCGATGGACACCTCACTCCCGGGCGAAGTACCGCCAGAGGGTGGGCAAGGGGGCGAGATGGACATCAAGTCAATGATGAACCCCGACAACATCGGGCAACCGCTTGAAAATGCGATGATAAATTAAACTATTAGTTAAAAACCATTGACCATGAAAAAAGAATACACAGTGAAGAAGAAAAAGGACGGAGACTACGAAGTGACCCTCCATAACCAGTCGACAACATTCTCTCTCAAAGAGGTGGTGATGTCGTACATGGAAGCCGAGCATGCGCTCAAAGAAGTAGAGTCACAACGTCGCCTCAACCGTGCCGTGAACCAGAACATCAAAGACCACCATCCAGACGTGATTGCGATGTTCAACAAACTGCCAAAGGTAAAACGTGCGGCACTCATCAACCACATTGAACTGTTCACGATAATGAACAAAGACGAGGTGAAGTATGGTGACGCAAAGAAGCGGTACACTCGCCTCAAGGGTGAACTCGCCGCAATCCATGCCGTCATTCCTGCAGAGGAAAAGCAACTTACCAAGAGCGAGCAACGTCGCATTAAGGAGATGAAAAAATAGTATGGACCACGATAAACTCATCGAGAAGTACCCACACCTCCGAGAGGAACTGGAGACTGCGCTCCAACTGCAAGAAACATCCGGCTCACTCCAAGCAAAGGCACTGTACAAAGAAAAGCAGAGCACCATCAACGCACTCATCCCCGAACTTATTAACCTCGCAAAGGTTTGGGATGAGAACCAATTACGCTACACTATTACTAAGATGGAAATACTGCGAGATGAGATCATGTCCATCGAGAGAAACTCAAAAGCGTACGATGTCCTCGTTGACCAAATCGGTCACGGAGACTTTGACAAATCAACAGACGAGGAATAGCACCCGAGTGGTGCTCCTCCCTTTCAAGTTCTAAAACTTTGGTCGGTGGTGGCTTGAAAGTGGGGAGTACCACTTGTGGCGGTTTATTCAAGTGGTATAATGTTATCAACTACCGACCTCTATCCGCATTGCGACTGCGGCAGATAAATTAAAGCAATGGTGCGAAACGTGACTACCATTCAAAAAACGTGTCACCAACAAATCTATGTCAGGATTACCTGAAGATGTAGCGGCGGAAATCGCTGGAAAGCGAACACCCAACGCCGAGGACCAACCAGAGGAGAATAAAGAAGATGCGCCGAAAGACGCTCCGAAAGAAACTCCAAAGGATGACAAACCTGAACCAAAAAAGGGTGGGGCAGCCAAGCCGAAAAATGGTCAATCGATTGCTCAGGTTGCGGAGGCAGCCGATGAAGATGACGAGAGTGATGACGACGATGAGGACGATCACGACGGTGAACAAAAGCCCAATCGTAAGAAGTCCTCTGGTCTCTTCAAAGAGTTCATGGAAACAAAACGTGAACTCAAGGACATGCGGAAAGCGAACAAGGAAAGTGCCAAGCAATACCAAGAGTTAGCGACAGCAATGACCGAACTCGTTGACGTAGTAAAGGACCTCAAGGGCAATAAAGGTGCTCAGAGGGACGAAATAGAGGAGTTTGCTGAGGAATGGGGACTCGATAAAGAGGGAACCAAAGCCTTGGTAGGCGTACTCGAAAAACGATTATCCACCAAGTTCAAACCTAGTAAGGTAGAGGACGATGAGGACGATGAAGACGACGAACCAAAGAAGTCAAAGAAGAAAGCACCTGCGGAAAAAGCGCAACTGAGTGCACGACGGGTAGAGCTGGCGATTGAGGGTGAGTATGAGGACTTCCTCGACTCGTTCCCACAAGCAAAGGACAAACTCAACCTGAAAGCAATCAAACGCTTCATCATGGGTGATGAGGAGAATCTCGCAAAATCATTCGCCGACATCGTGACTGAAATGTATCCCGGAGTCCTCGCCACAAAAGGCGGAGTCGACGGAGGTTCAGACATAGGCGGCGGACTAGATGAGGGGGACAGACCGAACTTCAATGACCCTAAGGTTCTCGCCCGACTCGACAAAGACCCGGCACTCAAGGCTAAATACCATGATGACCTAGTCTCACGAGTTCAAAAAACCATCCGATAACCCTCGCTCCCCACTAGGAAAGAACACACTGCCGACCACAAATGAATTATGGCTTTGTCAATTTCAAAGGAACAATTCACTAACTCATACCAGACCATCTTCAGTAAAGTAACTGTATCGATGGACGTATGTAACAGTGACTTGCGAGCAAACCTCGAGTTCGGTGCCTCAGTGGTACGACCTCGTGCGATTATCGACGGTGTACGTGTTCGTGACTACACCAAGGGTACTAACTACACAATCGACCCAGTGTCAGACGTCAAGGAAACCCTCGACGTTAACCGCTCAAAGATTGCTGTGGTTCGTATCGACCGAACTGAAAAAGTTCAAATGAAGAACCTCACTCCGTCTGAATTCTTCGGAATGGAGATTGCGCTCAAGGTAGCGGCATATGTAGACGGCGACGCTCTCGCTCTCTCACGTTCGTTCAACACCTTTGACGCAGGAAACGTCGGTGGTACTGCAGGTCTTCCAATTGACCTCGATACTGTCGGCAACGTAGAAAAGATGCTTGCTAAGGCTGCCGGAACTGTGCGTGCACAGATTAAGGGACGCCAACTCGAGAGTCTCGTATACGTAACTGACTCACTCGCTGTAGCATCGATTGAAATCGTGCTCATGGGTAAGCAGTTCGACATGGCTGCTTCCGTATGGAAGAACGGCTATGCAGGTCCAGTACGTTCTGCACAACTCTACGTTTCTGAGAATCTCTCAGCGAACGCAGACATCACGTTCAACACCAACCCAACCGCTGCACAGACATTCGTCATCAACGGTTTCACCTACACATTCGTTGCCGCTATCGGTGCTACACCGGGTAACGTACTCATTGGTGCTGGTGCTGCTAACACACGAGCGAACCTCGTAGCGGCTCTCAACCAAGGTGCAGGTGCTGGTACCACTTACGTGGCATGGACTGATGCACACCCTGACTACTTCGCTTCAGTATGGCTCGACCAACGTCTTGTCGCTACTGACGATGCGTCAACAAAAATCCTTCTTGCAACAACTGGTTCTGGTCGTCTTGCGATCACTACCAACGCAACAGGTGCAGTGGTCAACTTCAATCTCATCAACACACCATTCATGGTGCGAGGAGCGATTGACCTTGTGGTGCAGGATCAGGTAGAGGGAGAGGCATTGCCTGACCCATACCAGATGGCTGACATCGTTCGCTCATTTGTTTTATACGGCGTGAAAATGTTCACTGCTAGTATCAAGCGAGGAGTAAACGTAAAGGTAAAGGCGTAACAGCCACTCGACCCCTCCCGGGGTCGGGGCTGGGCACACTGAGTCTTACAGTGCGTCCAGCCCCTATCCGGGGAACCTTTATCAACTAGCCACTCTCACTATGAATGGAGCAGACATCATCAAGCGATTCGAACTCTGGACTGACGACCAGACCGAACTCTCTACCGACGAGGAACTATTCCTCGCCAACCAAAAAGCAAACGAAATCTACAATGCTAACGTGTGGGAGTTCCTCCGCAAAGGTGCGACAGGCTCATTCGCTGGTGGTGAGATTGACCTTGCAACCGTAGCCCCGGACTTCAAACACCTGATGCAGAACTACAGCAAGGACACCTCGTACCCAACACCAACAGAAACGGTGGTCTTTGTCGGTGGCGCACCTTTCCAAGTGATACCAATGGCAATGCGTACCCAAATGCAGGGACGGAACGTGTGCTACGTCGACATCGTGGCGAATAAGATAAAGTTCACCCAAGCCTCAATCGGTGGAAACTTTGAGTTTGACTACCAATACCAACCAACTGACTTTACAGCCAATACATCGCCAGCATTCCCTGCAAACGTAGAAAGCGGAATGGTCGTAGTCTACGCCATGCTCCTAGACGATGACATCATCCAGAAAACAGAAAAGGGTCGCACAAATATAAAAGAAAACGCAGCCCAATATAGCCGACTGCTCTCAAACCTTAAGAGCTATAACGCTAAGTTCATGCTCATGTAACTTATGGCTGATCACACTATCAAGCAGTTCATATCAGGCGTACACAACCTCATGGACAATGAGGTTATTCCTGTAGATGCGGCAAGCGAATCACTGAACTGGTCAACCAAAGATGGAGTGATAGCAATCTCCTATGGTCGCATCCTAATAGGAAACATTGGACTAGCGGGACAGGTACAAAACCAAGGTGTGGGGTACAAAACAAACGGAACCAAAGTACAGTACCGAAAAAACGGTACGACCATTCAATACCTCAATAACTCAAACGTCTGGGTGAGTATAGTGACAGGACTCCTCCCTCTTGATGACTACATATTTACCCCATACACCTCGCTTGCGGGGTCATTTATGTTTGCTATGGGTAGAGGCGGGCTATTCAAGTTTCATAACGCAAACCCCGGGAGCTACATCGATATGTACGATGCCACAAAGAACTTCAAAGCCAAAGGCATTGTAGATAAAGCCCGCATGATTATCTGGGACATTGAAAATGATCCAACGGGACTTCGTGGTTCGTACATCGACGCTCAAAGCAGTACCGTCTACACTACGGTAACAAACGAAGTGGTAGCAACGGGAAACGGCTCACAAACTGTATTCTCGGACACACTGGCATTCAAGGGGAGTAATCCAAAAGCAAACTGCTTCGGACTAGCACTCAACATGAACCCGTCAGGAATAACTGCCACTGACAACTTCAATGGCGTACTATCAGGTACGGGCGTAACAGGAACGATAAACTATATAACAGGGGCATGGTCACTGACCTTTGCGGTAGCTCCAATAAACACTCACCAAGTGCGTATCTCATACCAGCATGAAAACAGTAACGTGAAAGGCGTGACCGACTTTACATACTCAGGAACTCGTCTAGCGGGCGAGGGCTTCATCATCCGTCAAGATGAGGGAGGCGATGCAATCCAGAATGTGCTCGTAGGGCTCGATGGGTCGTACTACTCAATCAAGCAATACAGTATCTATCGTCTCACACTAGATTCAACTGACACCAAGCCATACAACGAAGTCTTCCGAAAAGACCTTGGTATCCCTTACTGGCAATCAGCCATTGCAACAGGAAAAGGAATCATGTTCATGAATACAGCAAACCCATCAAAGCCACAGCTCACTGTGCTTGAAAAGAACCCGCTAGGCGATAACATTCAACCAACCATCCTCACTCCGCACTTTAAGTTCGAGGACTATACCTATGATCAGGCGGTCTTTGAAACATGGGAAGATTATATAGTGATCTCATGCCGAACAGGAACATCAACCACCAACAACCGCATTCTACTTGTGAACATAACCGCTAATACGGTTGACGTGTATGCATTCCGAGCAAAATGCCTGAAGAAAGATGCAGGTACACTCTACGCTGGAGATACCATAACCGATAACACCTACCGCCTCTTTGCGGGCTTCGACGATGATGGGGTAGTGATAGATAACCAATGGACATCTAAAGGTGAGACATATAAGTCAGAAAACCTGAAGAAATACCGTAGGCAGAAAGTAAAAGGCGTAATCCAATCAAGTCAGGTATTAGGCGTATACCTAGAAACTGACGATGGCTCGTTCCAGAAAGTAGGAACTGTGCGAGGGGACGCTGAAACCATAGACAATGCGGCATCGGGA
>JAYVHQ010000061.1:0-3545 GCA_043771035.1 Candidatus Kaiserbacteria bacterium
TAAGCGATACTACCGGCGGCCAGTCTACGGCAGTGACATACGTTAAGGGGAGCGGGTTGGGGTAAGAAAATTGTATCCCTTGAGCTGAGGTAGTGGCCTGCACCCACTGCCAATTATCTACCCCCGTAGTAGTTGCTACCACTGGGGTGGTGGTTGCGGGCGGCGTTACGACCGTCGAGGTCGCAGTGGTAGTGGCCGTAGTTCCTGAATTTGTGTTCACTATAAACAATCCTAAAGCAGAAGCTATGAATAAAGCTACCGTTACAGTAATCACTCCTAAAATAACAAAAATAGTTTTCATATGGTGCGTATAACAAAATTAGTAATGTACATTTAGGTACTGCAGATACTGACAAGGGGTTACCGGCACCCTAAATTGAAGTTACTGGAGTGGTATGGGCGTTTTCTGCAGCTATATTTGGCTGTGGTGAGGCCGGTTGTGCTTGGGCATGGGCAGTAGTAGACGTCGGCGGAACAACTGGCTCAGAATTACTTGAGGATGGTGCGCTCGTTACGGCGGTTTCTTTAGGAATAATAAAAATAGCAAATATATATGCGAGCACTCCTGGCACCACCCCAGTAAATATTACAATAAGAAGCCAAATGAGTCGGATAAGCACAGGATCTACTTCAACATACTCCCCCAAGCCACCACAAATACCAGCAAACACCTTGTCGGTCTCACTCCGAAATAGTCGTTTATTTTTATCCATACTCTCATGCCGTCTCAGGTCGGCTACTATTACAGCAAATACACAAAATACCTGCTTATAGTAAGCAGGTATTTTGTGTTAGAGCTGATGTTAATTAGTATCAGTTGTAAAACTTTCTACATCACCGCAGACAAGGGCATCATCGTCATTGTCATCGGTATAACCAACACAAAGTCGGTAGTAGATATCGGTATCATCCTGCAGACCAGAGACAACTTTTGTGAGCGTATCGTCGTTGTCAAAACTTGTCTCAACAATTATTTTTTTTAGGTCAGATCCCGAGGTATCAATATCTGAGTATTGATTCTCATCAGCTGCATCCTCGACGGAATTTTTATCTTCACCGTAAACAAAGAAGACGTAGCCATTATCAAAGTCATTCATGTCAACGCTACCCTCCAGACGAGCAGCACTCGCGGTAATGTTGGTCGCATCAGACGTAGTTACATCTGGATCATTATTGTTACCATTATTGTTATTTGATGAATTTGATCCGGTGTAGGTGAATGATTTCATGACACCTTGCGCGAAACGATTGTCTTCACCCTCAGCTATCGCGCGATAATAGTAGGTTTTATTTTTAGTGAGACCTGAGACATTTACTGAGTAATCAAATGATGAACCAGCTTTTTTATTATCAAGTGCGGTCGCTTTTGTACTATCATTCATAGCACTAGTTGGCCCATATTTGAACCAGATTCTAGCATCACCACTTTGTTTAAATGTCACCCGTCCATTCATTTCAACATAACTACCACCAACAAGCTTTGCACTCTCGGTTTGCACAGCCAGCTGGTTAGTAGTGACGCTGCCCTCAGTTCCACTCTGCAAAGCAATGAGTTGCATTTGTAACTGAAAAATCTTTTCATACAGAATTACAATTTGTTGCAACGTAGCGATTGAGAGGTTTTGCGTAGCAGCTTCAGCTCCTCGCGGCAATATGAGCGTCAGCATAAGAGCTGGAACAATGAGCAATGTGAGATATTTTTTCATATTTATTAAAGTAGGTTACTAAGATGATAAAATGTATAACCCACCATCATAAACTGATGGTTTGCTATTCATCTATGTGCCGAATTAGGTGCTTACGTATTACAAACACTATTTTTGTTTTATATTTATGTACACTACTACCAGCCCAATAATTAATGTAATCGTACCTACTACTTGCCAGAGACTTGATTTTCCAGACATGACATCACAGTCTGCAAAACACAGAATCGGTTTGATATGAATAATATCTAAACCTTGTAGTAGCCACAAAGTTCCAAGTCCAATCAAAATTGCACTCATGAATATTACTAAAATACGTTTTATATTCATTTTATTTTACACGTATAAGTTAAAAAATATTTTACCATTAACCTTTAAGCCGTTTAACTACTGGCTTGATTACAGCGTACCTCTATACCCAACTTGCTACTATAAAAATGTTCGTAGAATTTTACGTAAATTAAGTCGTACTCAAATCTCCTCGTCTTAGATTGAGGTAAAGAGCAATCAGAAAGGCAAAGGTGACAGCAGACAAAAATGGGAAGGTGATGAAACCAAACTGGTCAATAATTTTTGTTGCGCAATCGGCTGATCCATCAGCCAGGCACGGCAGTATCATACCGCCTTCGACTACATCTTTTGGTATCATTTGGTAGATGTAGTGATAGACGGCCACTCCTAAACCAAACACTGACAGTCCGATACTGTACAGTGGGAAAAATACTGATTCTTTGGTGCGAACTGCCATAAGCGACATGAGTGCCTGGGGGTACAACGCAATCCGCTGGAGCCAACACAGTGAACACGGAATAAATCCGAAGTATTCTGAATACACGAGCGACAACACCACACTCCCTACCGTTGTGAGTACAATCAGCTGCCACACAAAAAACTTAACAAACCGATTATAAAACGTACTACGGTAACAAAAATAATCAACAAATAAAATAATGGTAAGGGCAAGCAGCACTAATCCCCCAATTGATAACAAAAAGTTTAAGGTAAATAAATCCATACGCTAGATTACTGGTACTGAATAAAAATCGGCTTGGGGTTGAGCTGCAAAGCTTCGGTGGGGGTAAATATGCCGGTACTTGGTGGTTTGAGGTCGTTTTTGTAAAATATTTTTAAGCCCGCAAACTGTACTGGTTCGGGTTCAATCACCGTGGCGTACGTTCCCCGCTTGAGGTCTTTTGAACCCCAGCCGTCCATCACCATAATCACCTGCACTTCGGGTGTCGGTGTAATCTGGGCTGTGCCAGTGACCATATTTTGGGTAAAGCGATGGACCAAGAGTACTTTTGGTGGCAGTTTGTTCGCGCGAACAATATCAGACATGTACTTGATGACATAATTAATATCAGCCGCATTGTGCGTACCAATAACGGTGCCCGGCTTATCCCCCGTCTTCATCGAAAATTCTGGATCAAGCGCCATGTGTACTTCGGGGCGCATGAGATAGTTTTTAAACTTCGGTAGTTCTTGCTCAATGGTACTAAGTCCAATCTGCAGATCAAGAATTAAAATAGCCTCGGCTCTTTGCGCCAGCGCGTAGGCTTTCTCAATTTCTGCCGCTGGCATCATGGCCCGATACATCCCATCACGCCCAGCTTCGGCTTGGGCTACCATCGCGATGTATTCTATTGCTAATTGTACAGGTGTGTTAGGATCTGCTTCTTCCCATAATACCTTTGTAGCGTTCAAGCGCCTCAGCACCTCGTCTGGCTCATACTCACCCAAAATACCCATATGTCGTGAAAAGAAATTACCATAGTACGAGAGGATTCTTTTGGACGGTACGATAGCACCACCGTTGGGATACACCGCTTCGGCTGGCCA
>JAYVHQ010000062.1:0-3229 GCA_043771035.1 Candidatus Kaiserbacteria bacterium
GGTGACCAAGGGGCAGGAAACAGAATATCGAAAACTACTTCAAGCGCAACAAAAAACTGCCTCTGAATTACGGAACGCCCTCTTTAATTTGCTCGGTGGCGGTGGGGGAATTTCGCTGCCAGTGGCCGTTGATTTGGCAAAGTACGCTGAGTCAAAAACTGGCGTGAGTGCCGCTATGATTTTGGCTATTTTAGAGCAAGAAACAAACTTGGGTTCTAACTTAGGTTCGTGTGTCTACAATGATATTAAAATTGATAGACCGGTGATGCATCCAGATCGCGATCAGCCAGTGTTCTTAGCGATTGCTAGTATTTTAGGTTTTGAAGCGCGCACTCGTTCGGTCTCATGTCCTTTGGTGCGCGGGGGAGTACGGACTGGTTGGGGTGGGGCCATGGGACCTTCACAATTTATCCCTTCTACGTGGGCTACGTACGGTGGAATCGTTAATAGTGGCGGAACGTGGGTCTATAGTGAAGCGAGCGACGCGATTCGGAGAATTAATAGTGGCGGGGGACCAGCCAATCCGTTTAACAACGGAGACGCGTTCTTAGCGACCGCGCTCCTCTTGCGTGATAATGGTGCTACGGGTTCGTACAGTTCAGACAGAACCGCTGCCTTGCGATACTATGCTGGTTGGGGTGGAGCTAGTAATCCGGCTAATGCTTTTTACGGTGATGGGGTGATGAATCGGAAAGCCAAGTTTGAAGGACAGATCAGGGTTCTCTCCGGCGGCTAGACCTAGAAGTCGTAAAAACACTTGGATACTGCGTTGCCTGCGTCCTTACGTCACTCACCGTACGAAAAGTACGGCTCACTCCTCCAGAACTTGTCGCCTTGCCTGCAAGCGTTTTAACGACTTCTATTGAAATAACTGAAGCATTTTGAAACCCCTTTGAAAACTTTATACAGATACAGCCCCCTTAACCTCATTTGTAAGGTTTGGTTCGTCTTTGCGAGCCTCAGTGAAGCAATCCAGCGTTCTTGGTTTCAGTAATTTAGAATATAGTAAATCTGAACCTGCTATACTTATTTTATGAAATATTGGATTAAAAGATTGAGCAATCCCTTGCGAGGTTTAAGGTACGCATTTACACGCGATTCTGCTGTTCGTTTTGAAACTATTGTTTTTGGGATTATAGGTATTCCGGCTGCATATTTTTTGTTTGGACCACTTTCAAATTTAGAACTATTATTATTGATATTTTGTTGGTTTTTCATAGTCGTCACTGAAATTCAAAATACGGCCATGGAAGTAGCATTAACAGAACTCCATCCGGGACGTGATACAGAGATTGGCCGGAGCAAGGATCTTATGTCAGGAGCAGTGGTTTGGGCGTTTGTATTTAGTCTTGTCTCACTAGGATTTATTGTGTTAGGAAAAATTTAAGAATTCATTATGGATACAACTTTAAAACAGTTAAAAGCTAAGACTCTACAGAATAGCGCAGTTAAAGCGGAATATGATTTTATGGCACTAGAGTATAAAGCCATAAAGGATAGTATGGCCAAACGTCAGAATTAGACTTTGGTTTGCTATACTTTGAGTAATAAAAAACATTGCTAATCTGATTGACATAAGTGTCAGTGAGAAAATTTAGGAAAAGGAAAGGGGGGCCTTAGGTAGTTAACCGTTTGAGCCCCTTTCCGTCATAATTAACATAACATACATCAGGAATGTTGCTGGGGTAAGAGGTGCTCTTGTAACTCCTTACATTACAAACGTCTTTGCGAGCCACAGCGCGGCAATCCAGGGTTGATTATTAAAGGTGACTATGGATTGCCGCGCCTGCGGACTTCATACAGAAGCTGAAAATTCTACGAATTCCGTACAGGTTGTCGCTACTTCGCAGCTGGCAACCTTCTGTAATTACATTTTGATGCAATTACAGCCTTGTCACTCGTTTTGCAAACGAGTAGGCAAGGTCTTGCAAAGTGACATTTAGTCACTTCTCACGCAAAGACGACGCTTGTATGTGGTGTTGGGATAGTGTGAGGTACGTTCTGATAGACTTGTCATAATCCGATATTCTGCTATAGTGTGGGGCAACAAACCTTAACTTATATATATGAAAGCTGATATTCACCCAAAGAACTACCGCACTGTAATTTTCCACGACAACTCTAGTGGGGAACGGTTCCTTATTGGTTCTACTATTGAGTCAAACAAAACTGAAAAATGGACTGACGGTACTGAGTATCCAATTGCGTTTGTTGACGTATCAAGCGCCTCACACCCATTTTATACTGGACAAGAAAAAGTGATGGATACAGCCGGACGCGTAGAACGTTTCAAGAACCGTGCCAGTAAAGCTGTCGACAGTAAAAAGAAGGCGGCGTAAATTATGTACCTAAAGCCAGTGACCCCTTAGTGGGTCGCTGGTTTTACGTTTTACTGTATAGTAGTAGATATGGATTTTGACTTAGAAGAAATTGCTGATTTTCGCGAAAATCACAAAACACAATATTTGTCGACGCAGTACATGGATCTGCTTCTTAAGCGTTCGTCGGCTCTAGAGTTAGGCGTGAGTGATCCTGAAATGAAAGAGCTGGCTGATACAGAGGTGGCTGAACTCGAAGTGCAGCTCGTAGCCCTCTTTGAAGAAATGACCCGTATTACCGAAGTGACCAAAGAAGATGAAGTGTTGCCCTATGGACTGATGCTTGAGGTACGGGCAGGAGCTGGCGGGGACGAGGCCGCTTTGTTTGCCGAAGAGTTAGCGCAAATGTATATTACGTATGCCCAAAATCAGGGCTGGTTTACTAGTTGTGAATATGAACAGTCAGCCGGAGCTGGTGGGTATAAAGAAGCGGCTTTTGAAATTATTCACCAAGACGCCTACGCTGCCTTTCGGTACGAAACCGGGGTGCATAGGGTGCAGCGGATTCCGGCGACCGAAAAGGCTGGTCGTATTCATACCTCAACCGCCTCGGTCGCTATACTACCACTGCGTAAAAAACCATTGATTGAGATTAGTATGTCAGATATCGTGATGGAGTTTTCTCGCTCCGGCGGGGCGGGTGGACAGAACGTTAATAAGGTTGAAACCGCAGTTAGATTGGTGCATACCCCGACCGGTCTTGAAGTGCGGAGTCAAAGTGAACGGTCGCAGCTTAAAAACCGCGAGAAAGCAATGAGTATCCTCACCGCTAAACTAGAGTCGCTCCATAATGAAACTGAAGCCAAGGCTCATGCCAGTGAACGTAAAGATCAAATTGGAACGGGCGACCG
>JAYVHQ010000063.1:0-40640 GCA_043771035.1 Candidatus Kaiserbacteria bacterium
TCTCTCCTAGAGCTAGAATTCGAGCTGTCTCAGCGACGAAAAAATCTCGAGCGAGATAAAAGTTTATGAATCCCGGACCAGCGATTTCAATCAGGTCGACGTATTCAATTTGACCATCGAGCTTAGCGACGATTTGTTCGGCTACGGCCCGGGGTGGCTGCCCGAGTTTTTTAGCCAGCACCATCGCGATGTTACAAGCAAAATCACCGTGACTGAGGTCGCCCGGGTGTTCAATCATATAACCTACAGACTCAATACCTAGCTCGGCCAGGGCTTCATCAATAGCTGTTTTAATCACATCATCCATATAAAGACACTATAGCAAATAATTTATGGATGCGCTTGGACACAAAAATGGTTGAATTAGTCAACTCTTTTTTCTAAAACTGCTGGTTCGATCGAATTATCAATTGAAAATATTTGCTGACCTAAAACCTGCCCCCGGCTCGTCTCAACACTACAGCGCCACACCCCATCTCTCGGGGCAGTGATGGCTGTCCAGCCCCTGTAGCCATTTACGGCTTTGCCCGTAATTGAATAGGATTTTTTAAAATACTCAGTCCAGTCACCGTCACTGTTTTTGTAGTCCCAGACATGAAAAATTTCGGTATCGATTTTAGCTGGCGCAAAAACACGAGTAAAGCAAGCGACGGTACCAGTACTCGATGGATGGAAAACGGTGCGAATTTTTTTATCAAGACGATACCAAGGTACGGGCTCATACGTCAGCTCGTAGCTTGCGTCGCCGAATTTTACCACTCCATGCACAATAGTAATTTCTTTAAGTGATAGCGGAATAGGCGGAATGACGTTAGTAAAATAGAGCGTGTTGAGCCCCACAAATAATCCGAACACCAAGTAGACAATAGACTTAGTCTGCAAAGCCATGTAATTGGGAATAATTTTTGAAAGTAATTGCACGAGCATGTACACAATCGTGAGTGCCAGTAAGCCACTAGCCACAAAAATCTCTGGTCCCATCTTTCCTAAAAATACTGGCACGACCATTACTAAATAGGAGAATAAACCAATGAAGTACGCGAGGATGTTAAATACCAGTTGCTGCCCCCGATTACGAACTGTTTCATTGCCATAAATTGCTCCGATAAACAAAAGTAAAAAGGGCCATGAGGCGAGGAGTGCTCCACTTTGCGTATAAAAAATGAGCATGCCTGAAAACAAACCACCAAAAGAATACTGCATCAAGAGCGGTGCAATTTTCCTAAAAAAAGTAGACACCCTAGCTCCAAATTTTTCGGCAATGCTCGCGTAGAGGAGAACAATCGAAATCGTAGCGAGCACTACATAAAAAAACAGGATGAAGTTATCAAACACATCATCGACTCGATTGAGTAAAATAAGGTCAGTAATAAAACCCATCACAAACGCAATCGTCAGCCAGTGGCGCCTCACGTGATGGATTGTCTCACGAATATTCATGTCTGTAGTATAGCGTACGGGAAATAAAAAAGTCGCCCAACCGCACGAAGCAAGTTGGGCGAAGGTGTGGAACGAGGGACAGTGAACTTAAGTGACGATGACGTTCCGGGTCATCTTCATAAGTATTACTATAACATGTTTTTATAAAATTGCCAACACCTTATGGATTGCCACGCTCCTTCTTACAGAAGCTATTCAGGTTGTCGCTATTTTTTCAAAATAGCTGGCAACCTCTTGCAAAGTGACATTAGGTCACTTTTCACTCGCAAAGACGCTTCGCGTCTGTTCGTCTTTGCGAGCGGCAGCGCGGCAATCCACGTCTTCCACTCCAACAAAAAATACCCGGGACTCGCATTGTCCTAGGTATTTTTGCCTTCTTCTTATTTTTCAAGATATAAACTTTCGTCTGAGACCTACACCATCACATCAGGCACGGGGAACGCCTCGCACAGAGTCTGGACCTCATTCTGCAGCTCATTGATCTTGGCCAAATCATCTTTGGCTTTCATGGTGGTAATCATAATCTCAGCGAGCTTGGTCGCCTCCCCTTCCATCATGCCCCGGGTAGTCATCGCTGGTGTACCAAACCTGATACCAGAGGGATCCATCGCACTGCGGCTGTCGTCGGCAATCATATTTTTGTTTAGGGTAATGCCAACTTTATCAAGAACAGTTTCTGCTTCTTGTCCCGTAACACCGAGACTACCAAACACGTCAGCGAGCAGCATGTGATTATCGGTTCCACCGCAGAGCAGACGCACGTTGTGGGCTTTGAATACCGCTTCCATCGCTTTGGCATTTTTGAGGATTTGCGCAGCGTATACTTTAAACGCTGGTGTTAAGGCTTCACCAAAAGCGACACCTTTGGCGGCAATCGCATGCATGTGCGGTCCACCCTGCATTCCTGGGAATACGGCTTTGTTTATTTTCTTGGCAATCTCTTCACTCTCACGTACGAGAATCATTCCGCCACGTGGACCACGCAGTGACTTGTGGGTTGTCATCGTCATCACATCAAAGCCATAATCAAACGGGTTCTTTGCAACCTCACCTGCAATAAGTCCTGTAATGTGAGCCACGTCAGCTACCGCGTACGCACCGACTTCGCGCGCAATGTCGACAAATTTTTGGTAATCGAGTTCACGACAGTAGGCTGAGAATCCAGCGAGGATGATTTTTGGTTTATGTTCAAGCGCCGTTTGACGCAGTGCTTCGTAGTCAATTTCACCAGTATCAACATCCTTCATCTTATAGCGCACGAAGTTAAATACTTTATTAATTGCGGTTGTTGGATGTCCGTGGGTCAAATGTCCGCCATGAGAAAGATCCATCCCAAGTACCGTGTCGCCTGGCTCCATCAACGCAAAGTACATCGCTACGTTCGCGGCTGCACCACCGAGCGGTTGCACATTCGCATACCCCGCTTTAAATAATTTCTTAGCCCGTTCAATAGTGATCGATTCCATCATGTCGGTATATTGCTGTCCGCCGTAGTAGCGCTTACCCGGATAGCCTTCAGAATACTTGTTTGTGAATACCGAACCATTAGCCTCAAGCACGGCTCGTGAGACATAGTTTTCACTCGGAATCAGCTCAATCCCCCGCGCCTCCCGCGCCTCTTCGCCTATCAACGTCGCATACAACTCTGGATCCTGCGCCTTAATGAAATCGTAATTTTGCATAATTAAATACACTTAAATTTTAATAAAAATCTTCAGTTGTGTAATACGTTAAATCATAGGTCAAAATATTCGTGTCCAAATTATATCACTACCGATTATCGCCGTCGCCATGGACAACCTGCCTATCGTGACGTGAAGCGATTTTGTCGAGGTTCGTTTGGGCAACATCTGCTAAACTCAGATTAAATTCACTGGCTAGTTGCGCCAAATACCACAGAACGTCCCCTAGTTCTTTTTGGATTTCCTCCCGATTCTCACTTGTCACAAACTCTGGCGTGGCTGTGTTTTTGTCTCGAATTAATTTTTTGACTTTCTCCGCCACTTCACCTGCCTCACCAAATAGCCCTAGTGTCGGAAACACAAAATTATTCCCTACCTCTGGATACACTGCTTTTTTGCGGGTCTCGATTTGATAGGTGTTAAAATCCATATTTAAAAATTATTTCCCAGTACTGCCAAACGCCCCGTCACCCCGAGCAGTCTCGTCTAACTCCATCACTTCTATTATTTCTGGATGTTCAACTTTTTGAATGAGTAACTGGGCTATTTTGTCACCTACTGCAAACGACTGGGGTTCAGTACCAAAATTATACAATCCAATTAAATACTCCCCCCGGTACTCGGTATCAAACACGCCACCAACTGTTTTAAGATGACGTTTATTCGCTATCCCTCCCTTGTCCCAGACTAAAGCTGTGTACCCTTCTGGAAAAACGATAGCGAGGCCAGTGGGAATTAACTGGTGCTCCCCGGGATTAATCGTAAAATCACTAATAGTACATAAATCCAAGCCCGCATCGCTCGGATGCGCATATTGTGGCATTTTAGCCTCCGGATGAATTTTTTTGATATGAAGCTTCATAATACAAACAGTATACCAGTTCTCAAAATTTACACTTTCTATACAAATACAGTATTATTATGTTTATGATGAAACCATATAATGAGCGTACCTCAGATCTACAGTACAAGCAGCTTTTACAAACTATTTTAGATAAAGGGATCCGTTCCCAGAGTCAAGCGGGCACGAGTGCTGAAAATCCCGATGGGACTGATTGTATTACATTATTCGGAGCTAACCCAATGCGATTTGATCTCAGTAATGGATTTCCGATGATAACCGAACGTAGTGTGAAAGGATTCTGGAAACAAGCTGTTGGTGAAATCATTGGCTTCGCTAATGGTGCTCGCACGCAAGCAGAACTGGAAGAATACGGTTGTAAATTTTGGGCCGCTTGGGTAACCAAAGAAAAGTGTGAGAAGCGTGGACTCGCGGAAGGTGATCTCGGACCCGGCTCATATGGTGCCGCCTTTCATGACTTCCCTACGGCAGAGGGTGAATCATACGATCAGTTTAAATACATCATTCAGCAAATCAAAGAGCGGCCTCATTTAAAAACCCACTTCATTTCACCGTGGGTACCTCAGTACACAGTACGAGTTGAAGGTCGTCAGCAAAAAGTGGTGGTCTGCCCTTGCCACGGCTGGCTCCATATCCGTATCTTAAACGGGAAATTAAATCTCCATATGTTCCAACGTTCTGGTGACGTACCAATTGGCGTACCGTCTAATATGATCCAGTACGCTGCGCTCACGATGATGTTGGCCCAAGTTACCGGTTATGAAGTTGGTGAATACATCCACACAATTTCAGACGCCCATATTTATGTCGACCAAATCCCAGCTGTTGAAGCATTCCTCAAACGCGAAACTTTTCCCTTCCCAACGGTGACTCTCGACAACCCAACAACTAATTTTACAGAATTCCGCAATACCGACTTTACCCTCGGGGACGATTACCACGCTGGCGAAGCGATGAAGGATATTCCAGTCGCGATTTAAATCACTATGACATTTACACCGGCCGCTGGCCTCGACCACAAGGAAGCGAGGACGCAGGAGCAAAAAAAATTAATGGCGCAAATAGAGGCCGACGGTGTCTGCCCATTTTGTGAAGCCCATTTTCGAAAGTATCACCCAAAACCTATAATCAAAGAAACAAATTCGTGGTTTTTGACTGAAAATATGAGTCCATATGACGGCACCACGCAGCACTACATTTTTGTCTATAAACCTAAGCATATTACATTTCCTTCAGAAATGACTGAAGAAAGTCGTCTCGAACTCTTTGACTTAGTTGAATGGACGATACACGAGTACAAAATTCCAGGAGGTGGATTCTTTATGCGTTTCGGTGAAGGTGGCTATAACGGCAGCAGTGTCGAACATCTCCATGCTCAGTTGGTGACTGGGGTAAAAAAAGGAGAGGATACTGAGGGATTAAAGGTGAAGTTGAGTTATAAGAAAATCATCTCTTAGATTTATGGAAGCTGTACCTTCTAGCAATACCTTTTCTCAATATGACAAAATAGGTCAAATCTATATTGAAAAACAGCGTGAGTTTAGTAAAGGAGGTGAAAATCCAGTCCAAAATTATTTTAATAGTATTATTAAGCCTATTATTCAGGGTAGTGTATTACTAGATGTGGGCTGCGGAGCTGGTGATGAATTAGAAATATACAAAGGACTGGGCGCTGCTGGTGTAATTGGTGTCGAACCATCTGCTGTCATGCGTGGGGCGTCGCCAGAGTATGCAGACGAGACTATTCAAGTTATTGACGGGACTTTTGATAAAATCCCAGTTCCAGACAGTAGTGTTGACGTGGTCACAGCCCGTTACGCGTTACATATTTTAGCTGACTTCTCACCTGCTTTTGCCGAAGTAGCTCGCGTGTTAAAACCTGATGGGATATTTATAATTTCAGTATCTCACCCAGACTTTGATAAATATATTGTAATCAAGCATGGCAAGGAAGTAGGCGACACAATTTCGCTAAAATTATTTGGTGGTAGTGTGACTCTCGATAATGCCACCCACACCATGTCCGAATATGTAGACAAAAGCTCTACTTACTATTTCAAAGTACTAGACACCCAGTCGTATGCCTTCAATCAAAATGACGCCACATTATTAACCGACCTGGTGGTAGTATATAGAAAAATATAAATGATTTAACCGCCAGCCGAGCAATGCTCAGCTGGCGGTTTTAGTTTATGTTTTTTCTTCGAACGATATTTCAGGAGGAGTGCAGCCAGTCATCGTGCCAATGTTTGAGCGCAACCTCTTTTGCCCAACTAAACAAATTGGGCCACGGGCCACGGTACAGCACTTCACTCTCCATAGAGTCCGCCACCAGCCACCGATATTTTCGACCGACAGTTTTATGCTGTGTTTGCCGCACAATTACCTTCGCGCCGAGCGATGGGTTGTTTTCGCACCAGGCTTCAAAGTGTATTCCTTTTGCCCAGTCGTTAGCTTCAACTTGAAAAGGCACCTCATCAATACGATAGCCACCACACGCATCATCAGGATGGCGAACCGGCACCACAGCATTGATTTTCTTTTGCGATGCACTGACGATACAAACTTGCGCCAGCTGCACTCCAGAAACAATAGCCGAACTAAGCTTGTATTCTGTACTGGTGCGCAGATTTTCACCGAAGATAGCGCGGAAGATGTTTTCCATTCCCTCCTCGATTGCACACTTGATTTGAACTTCAGGTGACAGTGCACCACTGACAGTATCTACTTCCATGATCAATCTCCATTCAAGATCTGTGATTACGTTTTATTGACGTTACCGTCAATCACTACCTTACCGCTTTATTATAAAAACTAAAACCTTGTATTTTTAGTAATTTGTTGTATTGTATTGGCAGACTGAGTGGCCTTCAGCTACCAACAACAAGGAGTTAGGCGATGCCTACCAAAGCTACCCCCAATCACCAACTGACCGCGGAAGAGTTGTTCTGTCAGGAGGGATGCAGCACTTATCTGCAATTCCACCATATGACAAGCAATTTCCAGAACGGCGTCTGTGTGTTCTGTGAACTTGACCGCGAGCGCAACAAGGTACTCTGGGAAGACAAACACTTTATGCTCTGGGAGGTGCCCGCTGGTATTGGCAAGAAACGATCGCTCACGTTCCATATCTTGATTGTTTCAAAGAAGCATGTTCGATTCGTGGCCGACTTGCCGAAAGCTGCTGGCGCATCCCTCATTGAGGCCAATCGGCAGGCCAAAAAGATTGGCTATTCGGGTGGACTCAACCATGCTCGCGAAGGTGACATGCGGAACAATGCCGGAACTGTTCCTCATCTGCACTTCAACCTCTTTGAACCGAATGGTTCAAAAGAAGTGCGCGTCCCAGTGTTTAAGAATCCTAAAAGTCGAAAAGCGAACCAAGCGCGGGCGGCGCGCTTTGCGAAGCTGTACGAAGCGAATGTGACCCCGGACCAGTTCACTGAACTAGTTGCACGAGGTCATTATCGAGAGGATGGTGTGCGCCCTCGCCAACAGAAAACCTAACCAACAAATGAACGGGCGCAGCAGTTGTGACAACTGCTGCGCCCGATATTTTTTTTACAATCTTACCTGTATCAGCTCCACCCCCTCTCCTTTGAGAAACTCATCGCCTTCAAGTACCGCATAGCCCTTGAGAAAATAGATTTTTTTAACTCCGGCTTTGGCCACTAATCGCGCACAGTACGGACATGGGAAATCCGTTAGAAACAATTCGGCACCTTCGGGTGAAATACCTTTGCGCGCCGCTTCAGCTATTACGCCGACTTCAGCGTGAGCGGCAGTACCATAGTTAATATTAATGCCTTTTTTAAATAGCGCACGAGCATCACTAAATACATTAGGTAATTGTTCAAACGGCATGTGATCGTTATGAGCTATGGCAATCACTTCCCCATCTTTAACCAGCGCTGCTCCCACATTACGCCACCAGTCAGCACTTTTGGTCGCTTCTTGAAGTACCTGATGAAAAACGGTTGTAATAAATTCAGGCAAATCAGCAACCAAAACATCCGGCTCTTTGGTTTCACCTAAGTTCTCGCGATTCCAACGCAGAAATACGTCAACGTATGTAATTGTTCTGCCACTAAAATACTTATTCACTAAAAATGTACTGATATCTTCTTTGGGTAGTAAAATTTCATCGTCACTACTTTGCACCTCAATAATCGTACTATCATTTAAAATAACTACCGGGATATTTGTGTACTGTTCGAGCGCCTGCATAATATCAAAAGCAGATAAAGCGTGCAAACTATTTTTTCGCACTAAATAATCAAACTCGTCATGGGGCGCGAGAAATGGTAAGTCAACGAGAAATAACTTTGTCACCCCTTTACTCTCGCAGGTACGTACAAAATCTAAATACCCGCGGTGAACAACTGGGATATGACAAAGTGCAATCATATTATCCGTGAGCTAATCCTTCCTCGCTACCAATTTGAATCATGCGCAGTTTGGCACTCGTACTCGTTGTGGCTTGTGGCTCGAGCACAATGATTTCGCCACAATATTGTGATTTCTCATCCACTTCGCTACCAGCGTGTTTAGTCGATTCTGAAACCACGAGCACATCAGGCTGTACGAGCTTGATTAAATGATTGCTCGGATCATCTACATTTTTAAGCGTCACCACATCAACGTGACGAACGTGAGACAATATTAGTACCCGCTCATTTTCTGGTACAACTGGTCTATCTGGGCCTTTGCGTTTTTTTACCCGCGTATCACTATCTACTCCGACAATGAGCACGTCGCCGAGCTCCTTGGCCTTCTCTAAATACTGGGCGTGCCCAATGTGGAATAAATCAAAGGTTCCTGAGGTTAACACAATTTTTAGTCCCAGCTGTTTCCACAACCTGACAGAAGTCTCGAGCTTTGTATGATCTGGAATATACCGATGATCAAAACTAGTTTTATCCCCAAAAATACCCGCATTTATTGCCATATGTGTTTAATTTAATACTTGTAGTATACTCAAAATATTATGTTTAACCAATTCCCCGTTGTCATTGTGGCTGGTATAAGTGCATACAACAGAGCTCTAGGCAACAAAAACGAGTTGTTATGGCATGTCCCTGATGATCTCAAACGATTTAAAGCACTCACTCTCGGCAAGCCGGTCATAATGGGGCGAAAAACGTTTGAATCAATCATCGCGATTTTAGGTAAGCCGTTACCTAATCGTACAAATATTGTCGTCACCCGAAACACCGATTATGCCCCCCAAGGGGCTAGGGTTGCAGCGAATTTAGAAGAAGCCTTTGCAATTGCCTCCCTAGAAAACCCGACCGAAATTCATATTGGCGGTGGCGCAGAGATTTATAAACAAGCCCTGCCATATGTCGACACTCTTCATCTGACACTATTTAACGATCAAAAAGAAGCCGATACTTTCTTCCCAGAATTTGATGGTGATTTTGTAACTAAAAATAAGCATGGTCAAATGGAACATAACGGACTGAAGTTTGAATGGGTTGATTACGTCCGAAAAGTAGCTCTAAATTAACCCTCGATACAACACCCGAAACGTATCATCTTCAATCGGGGAAAAGAGTTCGTCTTTAGTGTTACCGTCTTTGAATACCAAATTAGGAATATCGCGAGCGATTACTACAGGCATACATTCGTCGGTTTCGCCTGAGACTAAATTAGCGGCGGCGGCGATACCATCGACGATGTTGGAGCGTTCATATTTAAACGGACGACCAAATAGATCACTGCTACCGATATGGTCTTCTAGCGGCACTATCCCCCACCAGCCGAGTGCCACGCCTGTAGCACCATAGCGGAGTGGTAACGAACGGCTATCGGTCACGATAACGCCAAGATTCTTAAGAGCGTGCTTTCCAGTGAGAAACTCGTGAATTTTCTGCGCACTCTTGAAACAATCCTCAGGTAACAAAATGTAGTAGCCGTTACCATTACTCTCGTCAATGCCGGCAGCGCCGAGGAAAGTACTGTTCTTAATCGTCAGCGGTTGCGGACGATAATCTGTTTCGATTATATAGTCAGCTTCGCTTTTAACTAATTTCGCTTTATCGGCCTCTTCGACTTTCACACACCTCCCTTCACTAATCGCCACTACCTTTGAACTAATTAAAACTACATCGCCTTCCTGTAATTCAGGTAGTTCAGATTCAAATTTAGTAAATAAATCATCCTGTGGCGGAAGAAATATTTTGGTTTTAATAGGAATAAATTGCATACCAGTATTGTATGACGCCCACCCAAAAATAACAAAAGCCCCCGGATGGAGTGGTTATTCAAAAAAGGCGAGTCACTGACCCGCCTTTTACTTTTTTGTTTAACTTCAAACGCTTTGGCACAACGCCACTAAACGTTCATTTTTCCAACGTGGACCATTTAATAGTGGCGCAGCACGTCCGTGCACATTTCGATGACCGACAGCCGCAGCAAGAGCGTCAACGAACAGGACTTGCTTTTCTTGACGACAATTTGCAAAGTGTTCCCAAGCGGCATTTGGACCGCCAGCCAAGAAAAACTTTGTGTCATCAGATGACCGTGGGCGAACCCAAGACGTCATCTTCAAAGCAACTACAAAATGATGCTTGGGCGGATCATCAGGCTTTCGAGACTCAATCAGAGCTTCGCTGAGAGCCACAGCGAAAGAAGTCTGAAATTGTAATGACTTCAAACCAAACTCATCACTGAGAATTCGGAGCGCTGCCTCATACGGTGATTCAGACAAATAAATTTCACCTTGCGGCAAAATCCAACCTTGCGGATCTGCTTTCTGTGGCAATACCATTAGCAAACTTTCCCCACCAACGCCACTAACTGCCACAAAGGCAATTACGGTTGGTCGAGCCGCATACGCCGAACGCTGCCCTGGCGCGACCTGCTTTTTTGGATCAAACATTTACTTCCCCCCTGTGCTGATTTCTTTCCCGAGTACTTTTATACCATGTCGGCTTAATATAGAAAAGCGGCGCCCGAGGTTAAGTCGGATGCCGCGCTTTTGTGTAGCCTGTTCAGGCCTGTAAGTGGCATCAGGCTGCCTTTTCTTGGAGAAGAATCGTGAACGGAAGCAATCCATAGATCACATGTCTAATCACTTCTTCTTTTGACATCTGGTCAGATGCCTGATGAAGCTGTCTCAGAACACCCATATTGCTAAGTTTAATGAAATCGCCTTCATGTAACCGAACAAGACTTATATGGCGCATACGATTATTCTTGAGATGCGCCGTTGTCATGTAACGAAAATCAAACGGAGATACGCGTGCTCTACGTAACACTGCAAATGCTCGTGCCTTGATTGCACTCCCTGCTTCGGAAGTTCTCTGATGTGCAAATTTCCACCACTTTTCATAATGAATTTTTGAGGGATATTTTTTATGATATTTGCCCGTCAATTCAAAATACGTATCACGGTGAAAAATTAGCGTAGAAAAATGGTGGTGGCTGTCAGGAAGATTTCCATCGACTTGACCCAGAAGTAATGATGTCATTGTAGTCCCTCGCTTAGCTTTGGCGTCATTTGGACGCGGTTTATACTATCCTAAACCCTTTGACGCAGTAAGTCTGGATTCCTTACACTAACGATACACCATTAGTAACTCGACAACAAAAAAACGCCTTGTGGCGTTTTTTTGTTGGTGGTTAGATGTTTAATCAATAACCGTGACCCCCATACTCCTTGCTGTACCGGCAATACTCTTCATGGCGGTTTCAATTGACGCAGCGGTCATGTCGACGGCTTTGATTTCAGCGATTTCGCGGATTTGAGCCATAGTAATATCACCAGCTTTTGACTGAGTGTTCTTACTTGAACCTTTGTCTTTGCCGATAGCCTTGAGAATAAGACGTGAAGCGGGTGAAGTCTTGGTAACGAAGGTAAATGTTCGGTCGTCGTAGACTGAGATTACAATTGGTACTACTTCCCCCATACGGTCACGAGTTTGTTCGTTAAATTGGTTGACGAATTCACCGATATTTACGCCAGCTTGTCCGAGTACCGGGCCTAAAGGTGGAGCTGGTGTCGCTTTACCACCTTTTGACTGTACTTTGATTGTCTTTACGAGTTTTTTAGCCATGATGTGTGTTTATTAAATGTTATTTTGTTGTGTGGGAGGTAGCTTATGTCCATATAAGCCATCCTCCCTGAAGCTCGCGTATTGTACAAGAATTTGGATGTTTTGCAACCTAGGCCAAAGCTCGAGCACGTAAGTAATCAGACACAGTATCAAATCCACTCGCTAGAGCTTTTTTCTCGATCTTCATCTTATCTTCTGATGAGATACGAAAACGCACTACTTCAGTTTGATTATCTTGATATTTTCGTTCGGCAATAATAAGTGCTGGCAAATCGAGAATTAGAGCAGGAATATCTTCTACAAGAAAGTCTTGGTCGATATTTGCACCTTTGCAAACAAATCGAATAACTCCTTTTTCTTTTGCTGATTTAAGGGTGTATTCGTATTTTTTATTTTGAACTGTGATGGTTGAGCTGATGGACATATTATTTTGTATTCACATTATAGGGTATTGTAGCTACGTGTCGAACAACGTGGATTGCCGCGTCAGTTCCGCATTCGCTCCACCTCCTTGCAAAGACGGCCTAAAAGAAAACACCCCAAGCATAGCCCGGGGTGTTTTCTGATTTTTTCGTCAACTCACTAAGAAGGTGGAAATTTGACGTAGATACAAGGCGACCAAGGAAAAGTTTGCGAGCCGTACTTTTTCGTACGGTGAGAGAACTTTTACCGTAGGGCAACGCAGTAGATGCGTTAAATTTACACCTTCTTGATTTGGAGGAAGTCGAGTTCAACTGGAGTCTCCCGCCCAAACATCGCCACCAACACTTTCACCTTCCCTGACTTCTCGTCCACGTCACTCACCTTCCCTTCAAGTTCCTTAAATGGACCGTCCGTGATGATTACCAAATCGCCAGCCGTGAGATCTACCTTATGCGTCACTGAATCGTCACTCATTTGGGCTACGAGAGCCTTATACTCGGCTTCAGAGAGCGGTACTGGTTGGGTACCACTACCTACGAAACCAGTGACGCGTGGTGTGTTACGAACGACGTACCATGACTCGTCATCTACTACCATTTCAACCAAGACGTATCCTGGGAAAAGATTTTCTTCTTCGGTCACTCTTTTGCCACCTTTAACGCGAATTTTCTTTTCAGATGGGACAACCACGGCAAAAATCTTCTCCGTCATGTTAAGTGACTCGATACGTTGCTTGAGGTTACGCGCTACTGCATTTTCGTAGCCAGAGTAGGTGTGAATGGCGTACCAGTGTCGTTCGCCGGTGAATTGTTGTTTAGCCATAGTATTAGAAAGTATTAATAATAAAGTCGATACCTGAAGCAAAGATAAAATCAAACAGACTGACAAAAAGAGCTACTACGGTAGATACTAGAATAATCAAGGCTGTATAGATCATCGCCTGGTTTTGGGTCGGCCACTTTACCTGTTTCATCTCGGCGAGCGTATCTTTAAAATACTGAGTGAGTTGTTGCATGAGTAATTAATTAACCAAAATAAAAACGCCTCGGGGGCGGATTACTGTCAACTATACACCTGTATTAGGGTGGTGTCAAAGAGTTAGGAATATGGGTTATAGTAACTAAGATAACGAGACGTGGATTGCCGCGTCATTCCGCTAAGCGCTCCACTCCTCGCAAAGACGACAGCAAGTAAATACCCAGAAGCAAAGCTAATGAGTATTTATTTATACCTTGATTTAGTCTAAAAATGTATAAATTGATGAAGTTCGATGTGAGAGAAAGTAAATAAAAGCTGAGTTTTCCTCAGATACTAGGTGAAAAAGCGTGGGACGCTTTTGCAAGACTCATTGAGCTTGATAGCCAATGAGTGGACAGTTTCTGTAAGAAAGGCAAGAAAAAAGACGCGAGTGGGGTGCATACCCAGCGAGCGTCTTTTTTTCGCAGACTGACAACGTAGTGAGTGAGTGTCGCGCAAAAGTATACTTTTGCATGACCAAACGAACGCCCGCTGTATCTTTTGATACAACGTAGATGAGGTGAAATCAGGGTTTATTTTACCTCGTAGGTAATGGTGACGTTGCTAGTAGTCTTGTTCTCTCCTGTTGGTATAGCGGGGGTTGGGGCCATCTCAGCTTTAGCTGACATAGAATCCATCATTCCACCATTATACATCGGCATCATAGGACTATCTTCGTAGTAGCTCACCATTTTAACTAATGTAACACCCAAACTCTCGGCCAAAATTTCAGCTTGTTTTTGAGCATCTTCGATGGCGAGCTTTCGAGCATCATCTTTTAGAGCCTCTTCATCGTCAACCGTAAAATTAAGACCGGAAATATCAGTAGCTCCTTTAGACCCAATTCCAGAGAGGAGTATCCCCGCCTCATTAATCGCTCGAACTTTAACCGATACAGTTTGATAAACTTCAAATCCGTCAGCAATCTGATCACCGGGTGGACAATAGGCACCGTAGAGACATGGTTTAGTTTCGTACTTGTATTTTGGATTTAAGTTATAGCTTTCAGTTTCTATATCTTTTTCTTCGATTTTATTTTCTTTAAGAAAACCAATTACCGCATTAATAACCTCGGCAGACTTAGTTTGTGCAGTAATGGCATCGGTACCCTCACCTTTGACAGCAAAGGTAAATTGAGCGATATCTGGCTTGGCAAGCACTTCGCCCTTGCCTGAGACATTAATTGTTGCTGGCCCGCCCCATTGTGATGATTGCTTCAACATCACAAACGAATAAGCTCCGAGCGCAACTACGGCTCCTACGAGAGCGAGGGTGATAAGAAGTTGATTAAGCTTTGAATTAAAAATTGCTGACATACGATTTAGATTAGATTAAACTTGATAAAAAATGAGCCGAAAAATTGATGGAAACGCGTACTGAGTGTTTCATTCTCCTGACAAACACCGGCCAAAGCGACCAAGTCCCCGGCAGATAATTCTGAGGTTGTTGGTTGCTTATCCATTAAATAATACATGATGGAGGCTTCACCTTCAACGTGCGGCAAGCCGATAGCGTGCCCGAACTCATGTACCAGGACGTTTTTAAGCTCTGCTTTGTCTTTAAAGTGATACACGTCAATCATATTTCCCTTATAATCTCCCTGAGTAAATTCTTCGCCCCCTGTATATTTTTGGTTATAGGTTATGACGCCACTATTATATTCGGTAATAAGTGAGTTTCCTTTTACGCTAACTTCGTTGATCTGTTTTGCCACGGTAGCTAATTTCTCAGACTGACCCTCGAGCGTCACTTCTTCATTTTTTAGATTCTTTTCAGTTCTCTGCAGCTGCGCGTACGCGTCTTCTGGCGCGCCGCCTGATTGATTGTACTTTGCTACTGTCGTATTAAATGTCTCGAGTCGTCTGTTGTAGCTGGCTACTTTGCTATCATAGTCTTTTTTAAGCACGTCATATTCGGCAACTAATTTTTCGTATTCAGCACCAACAGATTTACTAATGTTTTCTTTTTGATCGAGAGCGGCTTTTTGGACTTCCGCTTTCTCACTACGAGCTTGTCTCTCGTCATAAATAAAATTTATAGTAAAAGGCGCCCCTACTTCATAGCGAAAAAGCGTCCGCCCCACCGCCTGTTCCCAAACAGCTGCCGCCTGAGCAACAATCGCCTCAACTTCAGCTGTCTCTAATTTGAAACGCTCATCAATTGTGCCAAGCGAATATGCCAAAGGCACTACGCACGGTGGGGCTGTTTTATAATAATAAAAACCTGAAATGACAAGTGTCACTACCAGAACTAATAAAAATTGAAAACGCATGTACATTATAATAACAAATTAAATATAGTTTCATACCTAATGATAAAGCCCGCTCAGGCGGGCTTTACAGTAGCGGCTTTATTTACCCAGAGGATACATCTCAAACACTTCCCCATTCCCCAAGGCATCAGCACGGTAGATTTCGATCAGAACATCACCCTGCATAAAAAATACAACCGTGGTATCCGCTGACTTACGGGTGATACATTTGCCGTAGAAATCAGTACCCACTTTTTTACACATAGTTACTTGAGTGACAGTCCCTATAGGGACTTGTTCGCCACTAAAAAGCACAGCCTCAGTTGCTGATGCAAACAGCAGTGAAAGCACTAGCGAAATTGTCATCGTCCCCCCCCCTTGAACATTAATCTACAGTAAATTTAATACAGACCAAGTTATCCGTCAAACAAAAAAGCGGTCCTCAGCGGGGGCTATGTCGTCGCGAAACGTAGCCCCTGCTCAAAACCGCTTTCTCTATTACCTCTATCATACACGATAGGCAGAGTAGCTTAGGGTAAATATCACCAGGGGTTTGGGGGTAACTTTTAGCTTTCATGATAAATATTCAAACGACGTGGATTGCTTCGGTTGAGACCTCGCAAAGACGAACGCTGACGTCTGTGCGAGGAAAGAGGAGGTACGATGAATGACGTAGCAATCCACGTCTCAGCAACTAAAAACTCACGCCTATTGGCGTGAGTTTTTATTATTATTCCTTTACTGCATTCCTTTCCGCAATCTTCTTCCTTGTCAGTTGCTGCGCGGCGTTCATACTGTGCTGATAGTAGAGGGCTTTGCAACCTTGTTTCCAGGCCTGGATGTAGAGTCGATTGATGTCTTTGACTGGTGTGTCGGGAGCAACCATGACGTTGAGTGACTGGCCTTGGTCGATAAATTTCTGGCGATCGGCGGCTTGCTCAATCACCTTAGTCTGATCGATTTCTGCAAACGTGCGGAAAACGGCTTTTTCGTTATCGGTGAGAAAATCAAGATGCTGGACTGATCCATCAGCGTCACGGATACTATCCCACGTTTCTTTGGTATCTTTACCCTTCTCAATCAACAGAGCCGTAAGCATGGGGTTTTTGATAACCACCTTCATCTTGGCCACGTCTTTGATGTAGCAGTTACTCCAGATTGGTTCGATTCCTTGTGATACCTGACCCAAGATAAAAGCGGATGAGGTCGTCGGAGCAATGGCCATCGTCGTAGTGTGACGACGTCCATACCCTTTCATTACCTCCGGCTCGCCGAGAGATTTTGCCATCTCAGCCGAAGCAGCAAATGAACGTTCCTGCATCATTTTGAAAACTTCCTGATTGATCACGTTCGCCTCTTCGCTTTCAAAGGCTAGGCCTTTACTCTGAAGTAATGAATGGTAACCCAAGACCCCTAAACCTAACGCCCGGTTGGCTTTAGCAAAGTTGTACGGTCGTTCCATGAATTTAAAGGCGAGACGCTTTTCATCTTCTTCAGAATCACGCATCGCTTCAAGTTTATTTATAAAATCAGTCATCACCGCTTCAAGGAAGTACGTCATAGTTTCCACTACATCGGTATCTTTCCATGCGTCATAGTGAAGCAGGTTAATAGAGGACAAACAACACACAAATGACCAGTCTTTGCTACTGGGTAACATAATTTCACTACAGACATTACTAGCGTAAATTGGCAGCTCCTTATCCTTGTACACCTGCGGTCGAGCATTGTTGGCATTATCAATAAACATGATGTACGGATAGCCAATCTCGCCCCGACGTTGAATTATCTTAGCCCAAATTTTCCGCTTTTCCTCGTCGCCATCAATCATCGACTGCATCCAAGCATCGGTTACCGTGACGGCGTGGTTAATTTTTTGAATGGGATTACCCTCAGCCCCAATATCAAGAAACTCATTGATGTCTGGGTGCTCAGCGGGTAAGTAGGCAGCGAACACACCACGTCTGGTTGCTCCCTGACTCACTACATCAAGAATTTTTTCAAAGAGCTGCATGAAGTGCACCGGGCCTGAAGAATAGCCATTTTGCGTGATTACTGCCCCACGACCCCGAAGAGCACCAAAATAAGCCGAACAGCCTCCGCCGTATTTACTCATCATCCCCACTTCACTTTGGGTGTGGAGAATATTTGCCATATCATCCCCCACATACGAACCAAAACAACTAATCGGCAAGCCGCGCTTAAGTCCAAAGTTCGCCCACACTGGTGTGGCGAGCGAGATCCACCCAAGACTCATATATCGCTCAAACTTGTCAGCAAAACCAGCCTGACCCAAAGTCGCTTCAGCGAATTCAGCAATAGCACGAACTCGTTCTTCGGTCGTCTGCCCTTCCACTAAATAACCGCGAGCCATAAAGGCGCGAGTATTTTCATTCACCCAGTCCCACGGTTTATTTTCTGTAGCCATACAATCAGTGCTTAATGCGGAATAATAAAGAGTGCGACACTCAAACTTTTACCTTAAAACAAATCTTCACTCGTCACACTCGCTGAGCGTTTATTGTAGTTAATTGAACGTTTATCAAAGAAGTCAACGTGTTTGGTGGCAATAACTTCGTTATCAAACCAATCTGTCTCTTCGAGCAACACGGGGTTCACATCAAACAGTCGTTCCATTCCAATCGCTACTAGTGAATTATTAAAGCGATGCTTTACAAACTCCTTCACGTTGGCCGCTGGCAAGAAATCAAGTTCGCCCGCCTCAAAGATCCAGTCAATCACGTTACTCTCAGCGGCGTAGGCCTCCTCACACGCTGTGAGAATACGATTTTTGGCTTCGGCATCAAACCACTCTGGGTGCTCACGCTTAATAATGTTAATTACATCACTCCCAAACATTCCATGCAGATTTTCTTCTTTTGAGGTTGCTTCTACTGCGTTACTGATTCCCTTAAACAAGTTTTTATGTTTGTTAAACGACATCATAATGAGAAACTGCGAGAACAAGGATACGTGTTCAACAAATAATGAGAACAACATCACCGCCTGAGCGTACTCTTTATTTTCACTCGTCTTGGACAAAGTCGCTACTTTATCTAAATAGTTCATCCGATCTTGAATCACGGGGATATTCTTAATTTTAGTGAACTCGTCGTTAAGTCCGAGTATTTCAAGGAGGTGTGAGTAGGCGTCAGTGTGACGAACCTCCGATTCAGCAAATGTCGCACCCACTGCCCCAATCTCTGCTTTCGGCATTTTTTTGTAGATATCTCCCCAGAAGCCTTTGACCGCTACTTCAATTTGCGCAATCGCAAGCATCGTATTCTTGATTGCACTTCGCTCAACGTCGTTTACGTTCACGTGGAAATTTTGCACGTCACCCGTAAAGTTAAATTCGGTATGTACCCAGTAGGAGTGACGAACGGCATCGACGTACTCGTAGAGCTCAGGGTATTCGTACGGCTTGAGATTTTGTCGTTTACGGAAGATATCTGGTTCACGCATTTTTTTACGCGCGTTACGATAGATGATGTAGGCTTTGGCGGTCTCAAAATAGCCGAGCTCCATCAAAGACGCCTCAACCAAATCTTGGATTTCCTCGACAGTTGGGTATCCCTTGATACATTTCTGAGACTGAGGGTCGGTTGCTTCAGCAGTCCCTGCCTGGACACACATTGAAACAGTATTTTTATGAACCCGTTCGGCCACTTTTTTAGCATCAGTTTCTACCCCTTCATTTGTTTCTTTAAGAGCCATCAAAATAGCGTGCTCGATTTTAACGATATCGAAGGACTGTAGTGATCCATCACGTTTTTTGATATTTTTGATTTCCATATGTCGCTAAAGTTCTGTCTATTCTAATAAATTATGTGCGCGACTACAAGGTGAGGAAAAGACTGCCCAGTTTATGAGACTGGGCTCAGGTACGCTTTTTAAAAAAGCATTACGCTGCGTGTCTTGTCCTCCGACACACATCGCGGTGGAGACGCGGTGATACCTCTATCATAGAGTGTTTTAAGGTAATTGTAAAAAAGGGCTCTGGGTAGTAGATATGGCTCAAAGTATGGACACATGAATAATGTCAGTGCAAAAGAATGTGGATAACTAAACAAACATTCACACTCGAAAACTTTTTTTGCTTTTGGGAAGAGGTCAATTGATATCCGCATACATTCTTAGTAAGTCAGAACCAAAAAACAATCGCCGAATTCGCTCTGGATTGCCGCGCTGTGGCTCGCAAAGACGTCCACTTTCGTCTTTGCGGGCCACAGCGCGGCAATCCACACTAATAATTATAAAAAGACCACGGACTGTGGTCTTTTTAATTTTATTTCTTATATTTGAATTAGTTTCGGCGCAAACTGTCGCGGATTTCAGTCAAAAGCTTTACTTCAGCTGACGGCTCGGCCGGTGTAGCGGGTTTGGCTTCTTCTTTCTTTTGTAGTTTAGCCAAGGCCCGCACCACCATAAAGATAACAAAGGCGATAATGGTGAAATCAAAGATACTTTGAATAAACACACCGTAGGTAATGGTAGCGTCACCAACTTTGAGCATCCAGGTAGTAAAATCAACCCCACCTAATAAGATACCGATCGTTGGCATAATGATATTCTCCACCAATGACGCTACGATCTTTCCAAAAGCACCTCCAATAACGACAGCTACAGCTAGATCGATCACGTTCCCCTTCATCGCAAACGCTTTGAACTCCTCGATAAAATTCTTCATGAAAATAATTTATTTAAATACTGATAATAAATTACCATTAGTATACTCAATTAATGATGGTGTCCGTGAGCACACGTCTGAATAACTTCTTTGTCAACCGCACGGTTGCCGAAATACCAAGCCGCCACCGCGGTCGTAAATGGTACCGCCAAGATAAGTCCAATACTGCCGATAATAATCCGCAGGATTTCAGCCGCAATAATTTCCTGATTGATAGATTGCAGGAAATCCGCATTTGCCCTGACATAAAACATAACGAGCGGCAAAGCCGTACCCAGGTATGCGAGTGCTAGCGTATTGACGAGTGACCCTACGTGATCACGCCCCACGTTAATTGCCCGCTTATATAATTCAAACCGCGAGAGCGAACTATTAGCTCCCCGTAATTCCTGTACGACTGATGCTTGCGTAATCGACACATCATCGAGTACGCCGAGGAGTCCAATGATAATACTCCCAAGAAGCAACCCGGCGATATCAAGCGTCCCACCAGTAGAAAAATTCAGATACACCGACGCATCGGCCCCAAATCCAGTGAGCCTCAGCCAATCTACCGACAGCCACGCAATCAAACACGTCACCCCAACCGCACTAAACGTTCCCACAAAGGCAATCACTACTCGCGGTTTAATACCGTGTGTTAAAAAGAGCGACAGCCCTAAAATAACTCCCGCTATTAGTAGACTAACGAGAGCTGGTTCATAGCCTGCGAGTAGCGCTGGAACGAGCAGGAACAAAATTGCTAAAATACTTAACGCTAAACTGAAAAGTGCCCGCATCCCCTGCCACCCCGAAAAACCAACCACAAGCAATACCATCAGTAACCCCATAAAAAACAACTGCGGCCGGCGTTCAATATCTTTAAACGTAAAATACTCCGTCTCGTCAATCGCCACCAATCGATTCACAAAAATCACATCCCCGACGGACAAAACCATAATGTCATTATCAAGCGCTACTACCTGACCCGTTTTTTGCCCAGCGAGCAGCTCGATGCGTAGGGTCTGCACTGTCGTTGTAGCGTCCGTTCCCATTATCTGTCTATCAGATTGCTCCACTACTTCGAGCACCTTAGCCTTTACTGTTTCCTGTAGTTCCTGATGCACCTCTTGCGCCAAAACAACACCAGCGGAACAAAAGCCGACTACTAACAGCACTCCGACTAAAATGTATTTGAAAGTTCCCACATTAAAAAATCGCCTTAGCCACATAAAACCCAATCCCCGCCCCCAACATAAACAAAAAGAATAGCCCAACCAAAAGTGTTTCTTGATTCATATAGTATGAGTATACAAGATTTTAAGCAGATTCATACATGTTGACGCAAAAACCATCGCTACTTCTTGGCCGCCCCGCGTAGCGCGCCATAACGTCTTTGCGAGGTCGCAACCGAAGCAATCCAGGAATAGTTTTTACTCAAAAGTGTATTACATTAAGTAAATAAGCACAGAGGCCATACCCGTACAAAGAGTTACATAATCACCCCTCGACTTTTCCCCCAAAAATAGGTATAACAGTGAGCACCAACGAGCAAGTCTCGCTGGAGAAATGGCGGCTATGGTATAAAGGTTATTACTGGAGTTTGTGGAACTCTCAATTCGGGTTCAATTCCCGGTAGCCGCCCCAAGTGAGAATCAGCTCAGCATATTGAGCATTACGTGTTGCAACGTCTAAGTTATTGTCCAGTTCGAGCCGTTTAAATTTGGCTTCAAGCTCTGGATAGGCTTTTTCTATTGGAACAAACCAATCATTGGGCAAAATAAAGACTTTTTTGTCTTTCATCGTAAAGTTCTGACCAAGTGCTGCAAACAGCTCTCTTTTTTGCTGAATCGTGCCGTGCATAAAAGCTTTTCGTGCATATCGTGCAAAATTGAATGTCTTTTCAGTAAGTTCCAACCACTTCTCTGCTCGACTCTCAGTAGAGTTTAATTGTAACTTCAGTTTTGCTAACTTTGATTTTAAGCTATCGCGCTCTTTAATAAACTGGTTATCGTCGATTAGATCCCGATACCTCATTTGCGTAAGTGTATCCAATTGGTGTTGAGTATCATTATAGGCTTTTTATTGAGACTCATAGATTTGAGTACGTTCTTTTATCTCTTTATCATTGTGTTTATTGATAATGTCTATCGCCCACTCCTGAAATTTAGGCAGTATCGTGTAGCGCTCTAGTTCTGTGTCTACTTGTTCTTCAAACTTCTCAAGCGTCAGTGGCTTTTGTTTGCATAGTCGCTTTTTACTCACCTTATCTTTTTTCTTATATGTACAGTGATAATAAGCGTATGTCTTAAGTTCATTGGTCGTTTTAACTATCTTTTGTTTAACCGAGCAAGTGCACATAGCGTCGCATTCCCCGCAAGTGACCAATCCAGTAAAGGAAGACTCGTGGACCTGATTTCGTGGTTTACCTTCTCGACCGAGAATAACCTGGGCTTTATCAAATTCTTCTATGGAAATCATTGGTTTATGGTTTCCTGGATATACTTTTCCAGCCCAGGTAAACATCCCCGCATAAAATTGATTGGTAAAGATTCGGTAGAGCGAACTGAGCCCTACGGGTCTGCCTCCAGACCGTTTAGTTTTTGGGGTTCTAAAACCCCATTCATCATTAGCAATTCTGTATATTTGAGTGACCGTATAATTATTGGTCAAAAGCATACTCCACATTTTTCTAACCATTTCCCATCTTTCTTCATCTGGATATATTTCGTTGGTTAGCAAGTCATTAAAATATCCCATCGGCGCGCGTGAAGGAAGCCAACCCTTGTCTGCTTTACTCTGCATACCTCGGCGACTTACTACACTCAAGTCTCTGATAAATTGATTTGCCATCGCTCCCTCGACACTTAAAAGTAAAACATTGTCTTCAGGGAGATATGTTCGGTCCATTGTTTGAATCATTTTGATAATCCCCTTTTGTAGCATCCAGCCGATCTTTCCTGTATCAATTGGATTTCGAGACAATCGGTTGATATGCCAGCAAAGTATCCCATCTGCCTCACCCGCCTCAATCCGTTCTAACATTTCAGTAAAGACTGGGCGAATATAAGGCATCTTGGATGATTTCGATTCATGAAAAATCTTAACGATTTTAATACCATGCCGCTCTGCAACTGGTCTAAGATTACTAATCTGGTCTTCAATTGACTGAGCTTGCTTGTCTGAGCTTTCATCAGAAGAACGTCGTGCGTAAAGAAATAGTCTAGGTTTTGTTTCTTTCATAATTTTGATACTACCCTTATAGCAGTAATTTTGTTACTAGGTAGGAGTTAAATTCTTTTAATTAAGTTTTCTTTAGTTGATATTCGGTGCTTTTCAATCCTGTCAGATTCTTCTTTAGTCATTGGCTTATAAACGTTCGACATCAAAGTAACTAGCTTGAGACCTTGCTCAGCTGCTTCTTCTTTTGATATTTCATTTCCAAACGCTTCTTTATAAAGAATTTGAAAATTTATAATGTCTTGGTTTGTAAGCATGAATTTAATAATTTGGTACAGCCCCGCTTTTACCTTTTAGATAACTAGGATATTTGAGAGGTTATATGTGAGAGAAGAATTGAGGCGATTGAAGTTTACTTACCTTAAAAAGAAACGACTCGCCCTTGAAACACTTCCGACTCTCTTCAGAGGACAGGGACAGAGCGGTAAACTGTTTTTCCCTGTTTTCGCAAGAAAACCTGAAGCGTTTCTTAAGTTTGGTTTGATAAAAGAGATTGTTGTTAAACCAGTCATCCCTTAAAGCTGGATCTTCTTCTCTGTTGAAGCACAAAAGCGATACGCCGACCTAGAGCTTCGGCGTATCGCTTTTGTGCTCTAGGCGTATGCAGTTGTGCCCAGAGACTACCAATGAAAAAGCCCTCCGTAATGAGGGCTTAATGCGGGACGATTGCAGGAATTAATCAATTACAATTTGAAAGTATCTATCGTTAAAAAAATAACCTGATTTGTTAATGTTAATGATTAATGAAGCATCGAGCTGAGAGGACTTTTTAAAAGCGACATTTATGTCACTAATTGCGCCAGTAATATCTTGTGCAGAAAGTTTTCTTTTGTAGACAATGTTTTTAATTATCGCCCCAGAACTCAATGGCTTCATCCGATAATTTTCATAGAGCAGCTGAGCTACTAACTTAGGCAAGCTACGTCCCGAAAGTTGATATAAAACGTCATGAGGACGACCCTCTAAGTAAAACTCATGATTTTTTCCTAAATGTAATATAGGGCGTATAAACTTTTCTTTTAATGAATCTGTAAATAGTCCAAGTAATTCTCTGACTGGCAAAGAATAAGCGTTATAGAGCAAACCATCTTTAATATATGGCTTTCCGATCGTGAACTGTTGGAATGAGCTGATTTGAATCGCCGATATCTCTTTAAAGTCTCTGTATATCCTCGCAGCCTCACTTACCGCTTGAACCAAGACATTTTCATTAAAAGTTGAGCTAACTAAAGTACTGACAGGAATTTCTTCCAGCGCATTCCCAAATTCATCAGTACCAGAAAAGGTATGTACTCGCACAAAATACTCATGCATGACCTCCTTTTTAAAAGGGGTCATTGCAGATATGTACTCTAATAAATCAGCCTGGAGCTCTAGTTCCATATTACTGATTATAACTATTACTTTGTAATTAGCACGTCCTTTAGCAAAAAGCTCGCAGTTTTACTGACCCAATTTATGTTATTTCTTCTATTTAAAGCAGAAGAAATTGGAGGAAAGCTTTTAAAGACTTTTCCCCTTTAGAAACATCTGTTTTTTAGCGGAAAAGTCTGATGCATTTTTTTAAATAGCTATATTTATCAATCTATAATTGGTATTTTAAAAATGACTTTTATGCTATCGAAACCTTCGTTTTTTAGGGGAAAAGTCTAATTAATTACTAGTGTTGTATTGATTTTTCATAAATTCAGCACTGGCTTTGTCTTCTCTTTTTTCTTCTGCTTTTATCTCCGCTATCTCCTCTGCTGTGAATTCTCCCCGATCCCATCTATCCATCTGTTCTTGGACTGTTTCTGTTTTAACTTCAGGCTCAATCACTACCTCAGGTTCAGGTTCATTCACGACCTCTGGCGCTGCAGCAGGTTCGCTACTGATCTGTTTTATCTCCTCTGCAGGAGGAATAACTGGTTTAGGCTCATTTACTTGTGTATCTTGCTTTGGAGCAATAATGAGCACAAGTACGAAAACAACCAGATTGGTTATTAAAAACCACTTCAGTACCTTTTTAACTATCATCATAAAATGTGGCTTACGTTTTAATGATTTTAGCGGGATACACAAAGCCCGCTACCAGGAGGACCGAAGCCCCTACATGAGTTTCCCCATGCAACGTAAGCCACGCCCTGATAACGGGTTTTCTATGGCTTACGATTTGCGACCATACCGCCGAGCGAGCTCGGCGGGTTAGGTCTATCTATTCAGTTGTACCCTAAAATATATCATAAGCAAGCATGACTTGCTGAAAATTGCTCTAGCGCCAACTTTATTCAAATTACCAACACATACCCCATATTCGCTACGAAAGCGCTACAAAGCCAACACACGGCCCTAGGTGGGGCGAATTTTATCTACGAGGTCGCTTGAGGTGCCTGGCTTGTTTGTAATATTAATAATTTGCTGAGACATAGCCCTAGAATAAAGATTTTTTGCAAACTATGTTTGTTTTACAAACCTATTTTCAAAGAGCATAATAGTTTGAATGTACCTAGAGTCAATAAATACAAAAGGGTTTCGTTCATGCAATGCAACAAATATCACCTTTCAAAAAGACCTTACTGTTTTATTGGGAGAAAACAATGGTGGAAAATCAAACCTTATTGATACCATAAGACTTCTAACCCTACCTTTAAATGGAAGGCGGGAACGTTATGCTGAAATTGATGATCTCGCACGAAATCCTGAAGCTGAAACTTTTGAAATTGAAGGACACTATTCTGACCTTAGTGATGTGCTTAAGGGAATGCTGATATCGGCTGTTCCAGATCCAACAATGAACAAGGCTGTGTATGGATGTAAATTCGAGAAACCTACAGAAGCTACTAAAAATTCTAGAGGGAAATTTAAAACATGGGCTGGAAAATATGAGAACACTGAACCCGAAGCGGGGTCACAAGATTTAATAAGACATGTTTACTTACCGCCCCTGCGAGACGCACAGCAAGCGTTAGGTTCTGGTAGTGCTGCCCGCCTCATGTCTTTGTTTAGACACTTCCTCCCCCCTAATGAAGAGGCAGCTTTTTTGGACGAAATTAGGCGGGCGGGCGGTTCGCCTACAGTGCTGACTACAATGAATACCAGCATAAGCACTGCACTTGGTAAGCTAACGGCAGGTGTTAGAGAGCAAACGGCTGAAGTAAGTTTCAGTGATGAAAAAATTCAAGATATTGCTCACGACCTTAGGTTTAAAATTGGTGATGCAGGAGTCAGTCTAAGTGACATAAAAACCTCTGGGCTCGGCTATGCAAATCTACTTTACATGGCAACTGTTGTCGTCGAATTAGCTAAAGCAAATGAAGCGGATTTAACAATTTTCTTAGTGGAGGAACCCGAGGCACATTTGCACCCCCAATTACAACTTCTCGTTTTAGAGTTCTTATTAGAACAGGCTGAAAAATCTAATACCGCTGGTATTGCTGGACAACCCGAAGGAAAAATTCAAATTATCGTAACAACTCACTCTCCAAACCTTTCGGCAGCGGTTACACCCAAACACATTGTATCTGTTAAATCGGTCAGAAGTGATATTGGGAATCACACCATAACAATCCCAATTTCTAAACTTGAGATTGATCATTCTTCTCTCAAGAAAATAGAACGCTATATCGATGTTACAAAATCATCTCTGCTGTTCAGCAATAAAGCTATGCTAGTGGAAGGAATAGCAGAAACGTTACTCATACCAGTCATAGCAAAAAAGTTTACACTAAGTGCTGACAGCGAAGGATTCCAAAGATTTAAGGGGAGTAGTTTTGTTGCCATTGACGGTGTCGACTTCAAACCTTACGTCACTCTGCTTTTAAGCAAATATGAAGGAAACTGCATAATTGATAAATTGGTTATTGTGACCGACGCTGACCCACACTTGGTTGGTAATCGAAAAGAGGACCTAGAGACACTAGCCACAACACTAACCTCTAGAGATAAGTTATCTGTATACACAAACACCAATACCCTAGAACATGAACTTTACTTAGCTGGTAATGCAGTAATTTTAAAAGCTGCTTTTTTGAAGCTCCACAACCGAAGCGAAACGAGGTGGAATACTGACATTGATACAAAACCTGAGGTGGAACGCGCTGATGCATTCGTGAAATTACTTAAAGACATGGAGGTGAGGAAGGGTGACTACGCCCATAGTTTAATTGAAGAGATTGAGAGCGGGAAGACATTTAATACTCCTGACTACCTAGCTAACGCAATCAATAAAATAGCTGAGGCATGAGTAACAAGATCCTGACTGAACAACAGGAGCTAGTCGCCAATCATCCAAATGAAGCTTTTGTAATGGCTTGCCCAGGAGCTGGAAAAACGGAGACGATATTAAGAAGAGTAAAGCTACTTTCAAATTCTAATAGTTCAAGAAAAGGGATGGCCGTTGTCTCATTTACTAATTCTGCAGTTGACGAGTTTAAAGAACGTAGCGGTAAAAATTCAACTACATCGCATTTGGAGTACCCTGGGTTCATTGGGACACTAGATTCATTTGTGCGACAATTTATTTTTACCCCGACAGGTATCCCTACACAAAAGTCACCACATGTGGTGGAAAGTTGGGATAGTTTAGATATTGAAATTAGATTGTCGGGAACATCTGCATATCGTGGTGACGGCGTAGCAAGTTTAGATTTATTTGATAATTCTGAGGGAACAGTAGAAATAGATAGAATAAAATTTCCGCCATTAAAAAGACATGTACAAGACCACAGAGTCGAATATGAGACTGTTGCACGCAGACGCAGATTAGCGCTAAATGCGCTTGGTTATTACAGCATTAGACAAAGTAGACAAATTGCACTACAAAAGATGGAGGAGGCAGAATTTGGTACAGCGTTAGGTAACTCTTTATCAGAAAGATTTCTTGAAGTGATAGTTGATGAAGCGCAAGACTGCAACCCTGAAGACATCCGCGTACTAACATGGCTACGAAACCATGGAATCAGAGTTACGATGGTTTGCGATATAAACCAGTCAATCTACGAATTTAGAGACGGAGACAAAAAAACTATTGTTGATTTTGCTAATTCCTATTCTCCAGAAAATCGTCTTGTAATTGATGGAAGTTTCAGGTGCAGTCCTGCTGTTTGTGCACTTGCTGCCTCTTTGAGAGTCGAGGACCAAATTGACCAATCTCTTGGTGATGCTGCCACGAATAATATACCCGTAGTACTTATTTCTTATCTGTCACCCATAACCAATAATATCGGAATTCGTTTTAGAACTTACGCTTTAGAGCAAGGGCTCGATAATGACGATCTTATAATCCTTTCTCATGCGGGCCGAAACGCGTTACTGGCATCAGGCGGCTCACTTCCTCAAAATAATGGTGTTTCAAAGATTGGTCAGGTCGCTTATCTCGTTAATGAGTTTTGGATATCTGAAAGTACCAACTCCAATAAGAAAAAAGCCGTTGAGAGAATGGAAAAAATATTACTCGACCTTATGGGAAAGAGGTCAGAAAACGCTTCAGTTCAAAGAGCTGTTGAGGAACACGGACTCGACGTCAGAAACTTGAGGAGGCAAGCCATAGAAGTTTTAATGAATCTACCTAGAAACTGTGCCAATGATGAAGCATCAAAGACTGCCTGGGTGGACAATCTCCGCAACATAATTGATTCTTTTAGACTTCAACTTCCAGAAGGGGTCACAGCAACTAGTTTCTTCAGAAGACAGCCTGCGACTTCAGACTGGAATGTTTGTTTGAACCGAACTGAGGTCACTGATGAACAATTGCAACATTCAACAATCCATAAAGCAAAAGGCAGGGAGTACGAAGGAGTCTGCATAGTATTACCACCCGACGCAGGAAATAAGCAACAGACGAGTTCTTTAATCAGCGAGTGGGAACAAAATTCAGAGACTGAACCGAAGCGAGTGGTATATGTAGGCGTAACAAGATCAAAGAAGCTGACTGCAATAGCAGTCCCAGAATCTAATCTAGCATCCATACAAACAATTTTAACAGCTAGGCAGGTGTCGTTTGTTGTTATTTAAGATTCAAAATCATTTAGTATCTTTAAAAAGCTTTCCTGTGTAGCCTTAGGAATTTGTGGGTGGTTAAGCAGTTCAATCTTTCCTTTCATTTTGATGATTTCTTTTACCTCCCCGAAATAAAAACCCTCAACAGTTGCCAGAAAAAGATAAGAAGGATTCCAGCTTTGGCTCATACGTTTTACGATATTAAGGACCTCACTACTCTTAAGTGTTTTTCGATACTTTACTTCAATCAGATGAACTACCTTAGTCTTGTTATTGATGACAGCGAAGTCAGGAGCTGTTCGAAGTGCTTCCACCATTTCATCATTCTCGCCCTGTCCCCTACCTACCAACTCAGGAATTATCTTCTCATAACCAAATTCTAAAACAGTAAACTGTCCAGTCGAACGGAGCATTTGGGCAAACACTGTTTCAGCAATTTTTCCTTTAACTAAATTCCTCGCAAATGATACTTCGTTGGATTTCATATAAACTTATTTATGTTTAGCTTTATTTCTCGCAGCTACAGAAGCAATGTGTCCCGCGAATGAGGAAATAAATACTGTTAGGTTCGTCAAATCACTCATACACCGATATTCCCCGCTTGTTCCTGCAGTTGATGGCGAAAGCAATACGCAGGATGCAGTATAAAGCTGTTCCTGTACGACTTTTTTACAAAGCTCGTTGTATCTGTCAGCATATGATGCTCCAACAAATTCTGGGCGAATTGGAAAGTGTGGCGACCTATCGTTAACAGGTCGACATGATTTTGCATGATCCTCAAGCAACATAAACCAGCCCACAAAAGGTCTCGGCTGTTCCCCAAAAGCACCCTCTCTATAAGCTGTCCAAAAATCATGAGCTGTCCCAATAGCTTCTTCAGTCCGATTGTTGTAATTGTTACCGAATGACCCAACTTGCGACTTAAACTCTATAGCAGCAACTAGCTCTGCATCATTCATAACTACAAAATCCCACATCTTGGTTGGTCTAAAAAAGCCAGGAAGCGTCATCAGTCTCCCACTTTGGATTATGGTCGCATTTTCAAGACCGTTTAACTTTACAATTTGTTCCATCAACGCAGAAAAGCCGTCCATATTCTTACCTGAGGTAACAGCTCCCCGCATACCCCGATCAACCACGCCTGCAGTTTGCTGTTGTTGGAGCGCGGTTTGTCGGTTACCCCAAAACAGCTTTATTGCTTTTTTGGTCCTGGACTCAAAGTCTGCTAAATCAATTGCCATATTTTTCAATTATATTTCGTTCTGATTCTGATAAGCCGTAAAGATCGTATACAACACTATTTAAACCATTTATATCCCCTGACTCTAAAAGCTGGGCTATTTTTTCTCTAACAGGCATTGCTACGGATTCCCACGCTGGCAATCTGATTCGCCTCAGGTATTGCGCCTGGAAACGAAGACAATCGCCATGCATTTTTGTAGAGTATGTCCGTATAAATAACCTTGCAATGCCCGAACTTAAAACAGCTTTTAACGCCAATAAGTCCCACTGTTCTGCGGTTATATAATATAAATTATGATGAGGATAGACCTCCCCTTTATCGTACACTATGTGTGCGTCTCCCTTAATATCAGGGATGAGTAGCTTGGGTTTCGATAAAAGATTTATGTCTATTTTATCAATAGTACGATACCAATTTCGTTGATTTTTAGTGGCAACATGTCTTTTTCTTAATATATCCTCATGAGTATTAAAATATCTCTGCAGGAGTGGATATTTATCAAGATTAACCAATCCGCCAGCTTCATCAAATGGGTTTATAATTCCGAGACCACCCCACACCATTTCTCCTGATCGAATATCTTTTGTTGTAGCAAGCGGGACTTTTCTATCTTCTTCTACCTCTAACTCATCGTAATGACCAATAAAAACTTTATCCGCGCCACTAGCAACTCCAATACCTATTCGGCAGCCAACCTCTTCTAGGGAGGGGAAATTTTCTTCAATTTTTTGAACAATACTCAAAGAGTCTGAGTCATCAAATAACCAAGGACCTCCTGAACTATCAATAAAGACTTTTCTATGGGAATTTTCTAAGTTGAGCAAATCATTTGATAAATGCTTAAGTTCAGACACATCATGTGACGGCTTCGGAACAACCTGTGTTAAACCACGGCTCTCATTACTGATTACAGTGACAGCTGGATAGGCAATCACATTTGAGGTAAAGGCATCTATTCCGACCATATCTACACATACTTTCAAATTGTACTGCTTCGCTATTAGTTTTCGTAACGGTCCACCGTATCGATTTTTCATCCAACGATTAGCACATATAAAACCCAGGACCCCATCCTTATCAAGCTGTGACAACGAATGTTCGTAGAACGGAATATAAATGTCTGCCCGATCATAAATGGTTTGAAATCTTTGACGGTACTCAGTCATTAAATCCCGAGGCAGTGATTCTTGTCTTATGTAGGGTGGATTCCCCACAATATGAGTAAATCCAATATCAAAGTCTGTCAGCAAAAAATCCCCTTTAACTAGCCATTTACTCAAAACCTTTTTAGCATCAACCGTAGATAGCCCATTATCGACCAATAACTGAAACGTGGAATCAGTCACTTTAGCGAAAGAGCCACTATGTAACTCTACCGCCCGCACAGCATCTTTTAACAAATCAAACGAGGGTTTTATTTCCCTAACTTTGAGTGAACCCAATAGCCTTTCTACAGCAGGAAACAAAAAGTCACCGTCACCAAATGAAGGTTCGAGAAGACGTTTTTCTTCTAGGGCAAATTCTGGGGAGTAACCAGTGAGGTCAAGAATGAAATCTACTACTTCAGGGCGTGTGAAAATTGCCCCACGGTCATCAATACCAGCCGTAGCTAATTCATCAACAGCCGAACTCAAGTTGAGTTCTTTTAGATGATTATCAAACAATTGCTTTGTGACAGGCATTAGTGTCATTTTATCACTATTTTGTTTAATATCCTTGCTAAGTCTAGACAGGTTGAAGAATAGGGATATAAATCGTAGCGTCGTTTCTATGCTCGAAAATAGTTCGAACATCCTCTACGACGTCGCCCACGGAAAGAAGTCCCCCATCAGGGGGCTTTTTACATGGGCGGCTAAGGAAGCAAACTGCTTTGCTTCCGTTCGGGAATTGAAAAGCGCAGCGATGTCGCACTGCGACGAGCGAGCTGGGGTCGAGAGTACTTAGATGTTTATGAACGAAGTGAAATAAAAAGCTTAGTAACTCGTGACCAATTCCGCCCGTTGGTGATAACACATGGAGTACAACCTGCAATTACTTGATTCAAAACCAAGAATAAGGTAATTTACTGCGGTCATCTCAATAGAAAGGAATATGACATGTTCTCTCGGTATGCTCTTACCCTTGCCGCCCTAATGTTCGCCGGGCAGCAGGTAAATGCGCAAGATGGCGACATTTACTCTGCCCTGAACGCAGTGACCACGAGTCAGGACGGCGCAAGCATTGCACAGGGTATCATTGCTGTCGGCAATACCCTGACCGCCATGAACGTCGACCAGACCATCGCCTTCCGCGCCAGTCTGCGACTGCTCGTGGCCTCAGGTCAGGTGCAGGAGGATACGCAGGCGTATAAAATGGCGCAAGTCTTGTGGGATGAGACAGCCAGACACCTCATCCGCTTCTGCACCATCGACAACTCGCGTGAAATCGTCCGGAAGGTGAACGTTGAGTTCGGTCGACCATATCCTTGTCGCATCGACTGAAGTCACCACAGCACTGCACCAAAGGTCGTTATGGCCGACCGCTCTCCCCTCGTAGGGTGGGCGGTTTTCTTCTATTTATCAGCTATTGGAACCACTTTCTCCCCTATTACCTGAAACAAACCCTTGCGTCGCTTAACCAATCGAGACAAAGCTCTTCTAATTGGTTCCACCCGAGGGTCAGTAGCCGCCCATCGAAAAATATCCTCATTTTGTGAGGATATATATCTGATTGGAGTTCTGATATTTTGTACCCCTAATGAGACTTGAGAACTTTTGGTATACTCAAGCAATGCATCCTAGTGAAAAACCAGAACTTAGTGAGCAGCACAAGCCAATGTTGGTTTTTCGTAACAAACCAAGAATATCTGAGCACAAAATAGACCAACCCTTTAATGAAATGAAAAAGGAGTTCATACCGTACGTTGAACAGTTTGTTGCTGGACATAATTTATTTAAAAATGAAGATGAAGTTGGCATTACATTTGCCCATAAAGGAGTTTCTTCGATAATCACTATTTTAGATACCGCGTCTAATAAATGGGTACTAAAAATCCCCCGCAGTAAAGAACTATCTGCTGGTGAAGGTCAATTCTTTACGGTCTGGGAACAAGCTGGCATTTCCGTTCCTCATGTTCTAGAAACAGGAGAAATGCACGGCCTCCCCTACACACTCATGGATTTTGTTGATGCGCCGACAATAGATACCGCCTACAGCCAAGAGGAATTGCTGGGTAACAAGATGTTTGTGGAAATGGGTCGAATACTACGTGTTATGCACTCAGTTAATGCGGACGGCTACGGCTCTGTAGTGGACGAGGAACCTGAATTTAAAACAGTTGAGGAGTGGCTGGCTGGTAAAGATATGAGAATGCGGTTTGACTACATTGAAGAACACGGTCTACTCAAGGGATTTGAAAATGTATTACAAAAGTCTATTGAAGTAATAAAAAAACATGCAGAAACTAGTCAAAGCACCTATTGTCACGCAGATTTTGGTACAGCAAATATGTTTGCGACTAATCCCCTAACAATTTTTGACTGCAATCCAAAATTTAACAGCGGTTATTATGATTTGGGTAGAATAAAATTTGGACAAATTACAGCCAAGAATACTCCAGAAGTTTTTGAGCAAATGCTCAATGGCTACTTCGAGGATGAAGAGTGTGATGACGAGATCCTAATGGCATATACTTTCCTTGCTTTCTGCATGAAGGCTTGGTATTGGCATCAAACTGGAAAAGTAGAGCAATTAGAAACTGCCAAGCAATATTTTATTGAAAATAATTAATAGATACTCGCGCTTTTAAATTCAAGTATTAGAAGATATAACTTATAAACTAACCCAATATGTCTGAACAAAAATTAATTATCATTCGAGGGAACTCTGGGTCGGGGAAAAGCACTGTCGCTGAAAAATTACGGGTAGCTCTCGGTGGCAAGGTAGCAATAGTCGGACTAGACACATTACGCCGTACTATTTTAAGAGAACCCGACCAACTTGAAAACACAGACATTATTGGGTTAATAGAACAGACTGTTACCTATAGTTTAGATAAAGGATACACTGTAATCATAGAAGGAATACTTTCAAAGCCGAAATATCGAAACTTGTTGATAAAACTAATGGAGTCTACCTCTTGCAAATCAAGTGTTTTTTACATTGATGTTTCTATTGAAGAAACTATAGAACGACACAAAACTAAACCCATCGCTACTGAAGTTACTGACGAACAATTACGTTCTTGGTATCAACCGAAAAATTATCTTGATGTTCCTGGTGAAGTAATCATTGGTGAGACGTCTACTTTAGAAGAAACAGTTAATTTGATACTAAAGTCGGTATAAAAATCGATGTATCGTTCCTCCTCTCAAACACAGTTCTAACATCTCTATACAGAGACTGTACAGGTTGTCGCTATTTCTAAAAAATAGCTGGCAACCTCTTGCGGAATGGGTCCCAATCCCATTCTTCACTCTACGACGTCGCCGAATTTTTAGAGGTATATTTTATAAGGAATTTCTTAGCACTATGTCGATCAAACGGGTAGTTTCCTATGTCTTAGCTTGACCTAATAAGATTTTACTATAAAATGTACCTAACATTATGATTCGTTTCGAACAAAAAAAATCAAGGAATACAAAGTATTATTACCTTACTGAGAGAGTTTGGGTTAACAGTAAATACAAAAAAATACAGGTATTTATAGGTAAATCTGTACCTAACGATACTAAGCAGTTCTATACTACCCTAAAAGAAAAGGAGATTGTACTCATACCCAAGGTAAACGAATACCCCACTTCTGAACTACTCTCCGCGCATTACAAACATATTACTCTCACACAATTAGACTGGAAATATTTTATTGCCCAACTTTCTGCCGTAAAATACCAAAAAATAATTAACCAGTTTGCGATTTCATTTATCTACGAATCAAACGCTATTGAAGGAAGTCGCCTCTCGCAAAAGGAAGTGGCGGCAATTGTACTCAAGCAGTATGTAAAAAAGTCACTACCACGACATGAGGTGCAAGAAGCGGAAAATGCCGTGCGCGCATTTAATCATATTCAGTCGCAAAATTTTAAACTATCTCAAAAAAATATAAAACAATTACACGAAATCGTCATTTCCGGACTCAACATACCTTTTGGTTTTAAAACAGAAGCGATTGTTGTTAATAACAAACAGACAACTAATCCAAATGACGTAAAGACTGAACTGAAGAAGCTCTTTACCTGGTACAAACAATCTAAACAGGCATTACACCCCCTGGAGAGAGCTCTTATCTTTCATAATCGTTTTGAACATATCCACCCGTTTACTGATGGGAACGGGCGAGTTGGTAGACTAATCCTGAATTGGATGCTACTGCAGGATGGTTACGGGGTAATTCTTTTTAAAAATCGCAATCGCGTGGCTTATTTTAACGCTTTGGATAAAGGAGACGAAGGTCGTTATCGCAATTTACTGACTCTGGCAAGTGAAACATACGTTGATACTATTTCAAATATTATAAAATAGTCGGGCTTGGTACTATTTTATTATTCAACAATCCGCAACCGGCTGTATTCATGCTCTTCAAACTCTTTCCAGTACTTTTCTTCAAAGGGATGCATTATCACACCTAAGTAGCCACCAGATTTTTCTGACTGTTTGATTATTTCTGCTTCTGAGTAGTGTTCAAATAAATCTCGACGGGCTAAATTTCTGGCTAAGTCTTGATAGAGAACCAAATCGTCGTACTCTTCCATAATTTCCATATTTTTCACAAATACTTTATCTGCAATATGGTAGCCTTGTTCATCATGCTCGACCTGTTCAGCTAAACCTTGCGCATGTGCCTGCTCTAAGATACCCGCTTCGACTTTTTTCCACTCTCTAGCTCTGATGGCAATTTGTGGTGAATCAATAAAGTCATCAGCGTATTCGACGACACCCGTAGCTAAATCAATGATACTGAGCAACTGGGTTAAGTCTTTCTCTGATAGTTCAATATGCATATGCACATATAGTAACTCAATTCACTTTGAAAATACAATGTAGCGTATACTACTCTTATGTACTACTATATTTCAGGTGCGATTATTATAGGATTGATTGTGTGGACTGTTGGGAGTTATCTCGTTGTATGGTCGATTGAAGAACCCGCGTATACGGTCCTTGAAGTCCGCGAAGGGTATGAGATCAGGGAATATGCGCCGTACATCATGGCGGCAACTACTGTCACAGGAAGTTACGATCAGGCTACCAATCAAGGTTTTCGGATTATTGCTGACTACATTTTTGGTAATAATACCAAACGCGAAAGTATTGCGATGACGACACCGGTACTTGAAAGTCCCCAGCCCGATCTGTCAGAAAAAATTGCCATGACCGTACCGGTACTTGAAACAACAAGCGGAAACGCCACTAGAACAATTGCCTTTGTGCTGCCGTCTAAGTACACAATTGCTACCCTACCTAAGCCAAATAACTCAGCTGTTATCCTTACTGAAGTTCCTGCACGTACAGTTGCAGCCCTGAGATACACCTGGTACCCCACTGAAACCCGTACAGCTGCTAAAAAAGATTTACTCATAAACTACCTCGTCCGCGACCAGAAAATTATAGCCGGCCTGATTGAAACTGCCCGATACAACCCACCAATCACTATGCCGCTGACGCTCCGTAACGAAATTTTGATTCCGATTGAGTAAATTACTTTACTTTGTTATTTTTGCTACGAGAGCCATGTTTTTGATACACCTTTGCACTAACAACTCGCCCCACAGGCGACTTCTTAAGAGCATAGAGAACGTCTTTCATGATTTTTGTCTCCGCTTTAAAGTCTATAATAGGTTTAGGATACTTCCCTAAGTCAATGGTCTGAAACAAAGCGATATCAGCAGCAGTGAAACTTGCGAGCTCAGGTACGTGCGCTTTAATAAAAATTGCTTCTGGATCATGATCCATCATCTGCTTCATAGGCGAATACACTCTAATAGTATTAATCCCGGTTACTCCGGTCTGCATCTGGACCTGGGTCGTATTGATGCCCGGTACATAATCAATCATAAACTTGGCTAATTCGTACTGAATTGTTTGCCAGGGTATGCGCAAGGCATGCACTGCAAATGAAGTGATCATGGCCCGGGAACGAAAGTTGAGCCAGCCATACTTTGCGTAATAGCGCATAGCGGCGTCAACTGTTGGGAAACCAGTCGTGCCGGTTTTCCAAGCACGTAATCTCGCCTCGCACTCTGACCCTGTCACCTCGGGCAGATTTCCCTTAAATATTTTGTTCGCAGGATAGAACTCCAGACTTACTTCATCTTCGAGTTTTTGGACAAAATGAGCATGCCAATACAGTCTAGATTGAAATTTTGGGAGCGAGCGACGCCACCTGGCATCATACGCCGGATCAAGTTCTGCGAGTCGCCCCTGTGCTCCTTGCCACGCTTGTCTAAGTGACAATGTCCCCCACGCAAAATGGACCGAAAGTCTCGAACAAGCAGTGGGCGCAGTCAACATACTACTAATGCCGCCTGAATAAGCAGCGCCCCGCATCCGCAGAAAAGACCGCAGGGTCTCCTGCGCTGCCCGTTCGCCCACCGCAGGTAGCGTTAGCGCGCTTATGACTCCTAATTTTTTCAAACTAGGCATCCGCCCTATAGCTATATTTTTATCTGGTTTTAAAACACCCAATGTTTTAGGTAGCGGTAGAATTTTGCCATCAAGGACAGACTGAAAATGTTTCTGCCAGTCATTGCGGTTTTTCTTGCCCCGCCATAGCCCATTTTGGGCTACTTCATAAAAATGTATCCCTCGCTCGTGACACCACAAAGCGACCGCCCGATCACGGCTAAAAGTATGCGTCAGACCAACTTCCATATGGGCATAGACAGCGGTGAAGGGATACACGCGGTGTAGGGCCTCGAGTTCAGTGAGGACACTCCCCTGACGTACCCATAAATCACTCCCGTGGTGCTGGAGATTTTTACGCAAGCTCGTGACTGACTCAAGGAGCGCATAACTATGCACATCACTCCAATCAGGACCCTGGATGACTAAGGGTTCAAATACATACAGCGGCAGCACATTTTCAGCTTCACTACACGCCAAAGTCAGCGCTTCGTTATCAAGCAGTCGTGCATCTCGTTTGACCCACCAGATTACTCGTTCGTGCTTCATACGAGTTAGCGAATTATTTTTTGACTACGAAGTGTGTCAGTCATAAGTAATGAGACGTCCACAATATTCACCTGTTTTAGGACAGAAAAAGTATAGAGTGTATGATCGCCCGCTATTTCAGTAACTGTCTCTGGCAATAGTACCAAATAACCAGCTACGTCTTTAAAAAACGGCAGGCCATTCTCGTCACCAAATTGATAACGTTTTTTAAGACGCTTCATTTTATCAATTTTTAAACCTGACAACTGACCACACACACGAACGACAGGGGCGAGTTCCTCACTTAGAAGTTGCAGCAAGACTGGCTTTGTTGGGGATTGTTTCAGGTTATCTAATGTCTTGGTACCATCATAGACTGCCACCATCATCAGCTTCGGCTCCATCGAGACCGCAGTAACATAGGTGCAGATATTCATATTAGCTTGACCTAAAGCGTCGCTTGTGACCAAGCTCCATACCGCCAAGTTAGGCCTATTCCAGATTTTTCGCATGAGTCTATTTTACCTTACTATCATGTAGTAAAATAGCTCTATGAAAAAGCGAGTTTTTACTCCCCCAGAAATCGAGCAAATTATCCTCATGGCCTGGGGTGACACTATTTCGTTTGAAACAATTTTTCGGGAGTATAGTTTGACTGAGAATGAAGTTATTGTATTTATGCGACAAAACCAAACACCGCAAACCTATGTCAGGTGGCGTAAAAGAGTTGAGGGACGAAACGGCGATAGAAGCAAACACGAAGCTCTCTCCAAAGTAAGTTCGAGGCGACAAAAGTTCTCAATGTAACTAACTGTCCTTTTAGCTAAATGCTATACTGCTATTCATTATGACAACAGCCATCAGACAGTATTTTCTTGGACCGATTATTATTGCCCTACTCGGGTTTGCGGCAGTGTGGTACGAGGCCGGGATATCCGCATTATTTATCGTAGTTATTTTATCAATTCTTGAAGTTACCCTTTCCTTTGACAACGCTGTGGTTAATGCCAGAGTACTCGAAAAAATGAGTCCCGTATGGCAGAAGCGATTTCTGACGTGGGGTATTCTGATTGCGGTGGTTGGTACAAGACTGGTACTACCTATCGTGATAGTAAGTGTGGCAGTCTGGGCTTCCCCTTGGTTTATTACTAAACTCGCCTTTTCTGATCCAGAAGCCTACGGAGTACTCCTCGAAGGCGTCCGCGGTGCTATCACTGCTTTTGGAGGAATTTTTCTGCTGATGGTGTCGCTAAAATATTTTTTTGATGTTGGTAAGTCTGTGCACTGGATTTCTCAGATTGAACGGCATTTTGTAAAATGGGGTCGGATGGAAGCACTCGAAATCGCTATCGCTATCGCAGTTTTAATTGGAATATCGTTTGTTTCACCATTTGATCAGGCGTCAATCCTCGTCGCTGGTTTTGTTGGACTACTCTTATTTATTTTAATGGAGGGAATTGGGGGGTCGCTCTCACTTGAAAGTAACCAGGTTGCCAAAAGTGGACTGGTATTATTTATCTACCTCAACATTCTCGACTCGGCTTTTTCCCTCGACGGTGTCATCGGCGCGTTTGCTCTCTCAAGCAATCTCCTCATTATTGTGACTGGGCTTGGTATCGGAGCTTATTTTGTTCGTGCCTTTACCCTCTA
>JAYVHQ010000064.1:0-2115 GCA_043771035.1 Candidatus Kaiserbacteria bacterium
GTACCTAATAATAATGCTACGTAGATCAGTAGATAAGCAATTAAGATGATCGATGCGCATTTTTGTAACAGTTTCATCATACTATAACTATATATCATAGCTACTTGTTGCTTGTTGGGTTTTGCTCTTTTGCTCTCTTCTGTTCTTGTGTCAACACAGCTCTGCCTTGCTTGCTTGATGTCGCACTGTTGTTGTGGCACTTATAATAGCATTATTGCTTGTTGGCTAGCTAGCTGGCTGGTGGTTGGCTGCTGGTGGTCAATAATACCAACTCATCTTGACCGAGCAAACGACGACACAAAAGACAGAAACAAGTAATCAAGACAGTGTTGAATAAAGCAAGATTCACCAGCTTTGCATTGCTTGCTAAGAGTATACTACAGCAAAAATAGGTACGCAGACCCAAGAAGTAGGCAATTGGGGAATATCGTGTACTAGTGAATGGTGAAGATCGCGCAGAGACAAGGGTTGGTAATTCAGTAATTATTACAGCGGTATTGTGCATTAAGCAAGGGCGAACTTTCATTCTAAACACTCATATCACCCATTCGCCAGCTATCACAGCTCACTTCCCACCAGATAACAATAGGAGAACAAAATAAGACACCCTAATATCTCAGCCCTACATTACTAAGATTTTCTAGCTAACAACATTGACCTTCTTGAACAACGCATCTGCACAGTCTTTGATCCTATCCTTTCCTATAGTCACCTGCTTCGGATCCGCCCACACGAACCTGAGGGTACACCTCTCTCCGCATCACTTCTGCAGTCCACCTTCTCAGCAACAACATGGGCCGGCGTCCAATAAGACTTGCAACGCACTGAGGCGGATACATCTGGGTTCATCGTCAACTGCTGCACTCCATCGACGACTTCTCGTACACCTTGCGCTTGGAATGTTTTTGAGAGGGGAAGTATTGAAGAGAAAGCAATCCATCCACGCACACGGCAGAAAACTTAGATGCCACATCCTAACATCTCAGTTAAAAACTGCCCTCCACCGGTCTGAAGACCTCCCATTCGAACCCAATCTACAAGCTGTGGGCTTGCAGACCCGCAACCTAAAAAACAACCGATTATCAATCCACGGAGACGGAATTTCGCAGAATCTGATCCAATAGCGGCTTTCCAAGTTGACGAAGAATAAAACTCCAGTTCTGGAAATCTTTAACGCCTATTCCCAAGGCCCACCTAGCAAATGATCCCCTGTGAATGAAGACCACCACTTACCAATCTGCAAAGAACTTCCGCTTCCACTGCAGCTCGGCCAATCAAAGTATCACCTCCAATATTCGCAATTTTGACCAGGACTCCTTCTCAATCTGCTCTCAAAAATTGCGACTTTAATTACTTGACACCTCAACCTCCTGACTTTTCTCAAATTGACGTCCCTGCAAAACAAGGGAGAGCAAGACTAAAACTCACCAGCACGAAATTCAGTTGCTCAAGGCCAATCCTGTTTCCAACACCAGCCAATCCCAAGAGAAACCCGCCGAATCTCACCGAATTTAGTCCAGAACCACCAGATGGAAAGAAATCGGGAAATTGACATTTCATTGTGCCAACATTTTTTGGTGACACTCTATTGCCAATATTAACTAAAAAAAACAATCCCCCAAGGTCTCACCTTTCCACGGCAAAGAACAACTGGTTTCAAAAATTCGCATAAAAAGTAGCCAGCTACAGTTGTTATATCATCAACTGGGTCTTCTTCGCTCTTCTCAACAATTCATAGTCATCCCTATAATAGTTAGCTAGTTATTTAGCTATTATTTTAGTCAGCTGATAAGTGCCTAATTAAAGTCAGACTTCTCTAGCTAATTAGGCCAAAACAAATTAGAGATAAAGCCCTAAACTAATCAGGAGAGAAGCCCTAATAAGCTAGCTAGTAGCTATTATGCTGGCTGAAAAGGTAAAACATACAATACTAATAAGCAAAAATGACTATTTAAGAAGTGTAACAGAAGCAAGGTCAACCAAATAATTAAAGCAGACACAGCCAAACAGCCAAAGCCACTAATAAAGTAAGAAGACAGTGAGCAGTGAGCAGTGGCTGATGCTACATTAATACTGTTGTAGAATTTAACGAGTCTTGTAGCTATATCTAGTAGC
>JAYVHQ010000065.1:0-5506 GCA_043771035.1 Candidatus Kaiserbacteria bacterium
AGTTTTATAGTATCGCCCCATTTGAGGTTTTGGATGCCGTTTAGGGCTTGGAAATTGAGGTTATGGACGGTTGGTAGGTAGCTCGAATGTCCCAAGATAAACATGTTACCCTCCTCACCAAAGGTCGCTGAATCAGGGTGACGAATCACACCTTCAAGTAAAGCAGTGTCGAGCGCCGAAACTGAGTTAGAGGATGGATTGAGGACTTTGACCGTTCTATCAAGGGCAGCAATCGTCATACTCAGTGGCAGTGTATCAGCCCCAATTGAGGATGCTTTAGCCGTAACAACTGGTGCAGTCGCGGTGGCAACAACCGGAGCGACTGCTGGCAGTGGCAGCTTTGGGCTCTCTGCTACTGTTTTAACTGGCTCGGGATAAAAATCGACAGCGTACAAAAAAGCGAATGATCCAGTAAACACAAAGAAAAACATCACGAGGAAGCTCAGTTTGTTGTGGTTCACTTGGTTATAGATGTCGGAAAATGAAGTCATAAATAGTCTCACTACAATAGCACGTTTTATAGATTTGTCAAACCTATGCCTGCTCGTAGCTGCCGTGGGTTGCCACATTGGTTACGCTGAGGCTTCACCAATTCGCAAAGACGTTGGGTTTGCTTAGGGTACCAAATATTTTATTGACAAACAAGTTCATCTATGGTAGGGTAAAAATATTATGAATACAAACACAGACAATCAGGGTAAGGAGCGCGTGCTAAAAACTCTCGCTATTGGTGGTTTTGTTGGTCTTATTATTATAATTGCTTGGTTAGGTATCCAGCTTATTAGTTTTATGCCGTCGGCATTTACCTCACTCGCCTCTCTGGCTGATAGTGTCTATAACTACAAACCAGTTGAACTAGTGGTAGTCAGTAACAAAGCGGTGGCGAACGCCGGTGAAGCGTTTACTATCTCATGGAATAAGCCAAAGCAAGTCGGTTCATTTACTTTTGCGTATGCCTGCACTGAAGGGGTGGCAGCTGAAGTACGTATAGCTGGTGGAGCAATTTCTAATGTTGATTGTGATACGGAACTGAATATCGGTTCAGTTGAGTCACTTGATATCAATCTCTCGTCAGAGCGAAATCGGTTTACCGAAATCCCTTACACTCTATCGTTTGTACCAGCAAAATCTGAAAACCCAACCGCTACAAAGGAAAGTCGAATTACAGTGGTCAATGCCATGATTTCTCCGATCGTCGTTGAGGTAGCATCTTCTACAATCACTGAAGTAGTTGTGAACCCGGAGCCAAAGCCCGTCGTAGTCGCTAAACCTGAACCAGTGATTACACCAGTAGTTGTAAAGCCAGTGACGCCTATTCCCGTAGTAGTCGTCAAACCGGTAGCACCTAAACCAGCTGCTCCCTCTAAACCGGTATACACAATCCCTGTTTCTAATCCTAATGGTACCGCTGACATCAGTGTGCGCTCACTCGGCGCTGGTACGGTAGATAGCAATAACCGCTTTACCAATGTCGGAATTATCGACAACGACCTCAAAGGAGCTATTCAATTTGAAATCAAAAACATTGGTACTAAAACCTCAGAATCATTTACCTATACAGCTACCCTACCAAGCGGTGTGGTCTATACCGCTCCGGTCCAGCCAGCTCTCAAGCCCAATGAACGCGTTGTAGCGACCATAGGATTTGATGCAACTGACCTCACCGGTATCAAAACATTTAACGTCAAAGTAGATGTTACTGCTGACACAAACAAAAATAACAACGTATTCAACTCCGCCGTAAAAATCAACGACTAACGTCCCTACGTAGTCATACAAAAGCGCCGGCATTTGCCGGCGCTTTTGTATCGGTTTTCCAAATATCAAAGTAACTTATGCCATCCCCAATTAACCTTCAAACAGTCCCTCGTTCCGTCTTTGCGAGCCACAGCGTGGCAATCCACGTTCTTAAAGCCTGGATTGCCACGGTAAATCCGCATTCGCTTCATTACCTCGCAAAGACGAACGACAGCGAAGGCAATTAATCGTGATCACAAATCGTCAGATACGAGACGCGACTGAGTGAACTTTCGAGCCGTACTCTAATGCTTCATACAGAAGCTGTTCAGGTTATCGCTATTTTAGTCAAAATAGCTGAAAACCTCTTGCGAAAGTCTCCCAGGCTTTCTCACGGTGAGGAAGCGAACGAAGGAAGCAACGAAGTAGCTGGCGATTTTGGCGCGATTAAATATCCAAATTTGCCATCTTGGCATTGGATTGAATAAAATGCTTCCGACTCGGTACATCCGTCCCCATCAACACGTCAAACACTTTATCGGCCATGATACCGTCTTCGATTGTTACTTGCTTGAGGATACGATTCTCAGGATTCATAGTTGTCTCCCACAGTTCTTCAGGGTTCATTTCGCCGAGTCCTTTGTAGCGCTGAATTTTGGCGCGACCTGGTTTCCGCACAGCAGTTGTAGCTGCCTCTTCTAACTCCTCTTCTTCTTCACTTTCGTCCTCAGTAATTACGTCAGCACTTGGATCTTCACCCATCCCTCTTAGGACCGTGGCCTTTTCTTCATCAGAATAGGCATACTGGATTTCTTTACCTTTTTGAATTTTATAGAGGGGCGGTTGGGCGATGTAAATGAAACCAGCTTCAATCAGTGGTTTAAAGTAACGGTAAAAGAGCGTTAGGAGTAGTGTCCTGATGTGTGCTCCGTCAACGTCGGCGTCGGTAGCAATGATGACTTTATGGTAGCGGAGTTTTTCGATATCAAACACATCTCCAATCGCTGTCCCCATCGCAATCACGAGATTTTTAATCTGCTCTGACGCCAACATCTTGTCGATACGCGCCCGTTCAACGTTGAGAATTTTACCGCGTAGTGGCAAAATCGCCTGCGTCTTGCGATCACGCCCCATTTTCGCACTTCCGCCGGCGGAATCTCCTTCCACGATAAATATTTCGGAGTCGCTGGGTTTTTTACTTTGACAGTCAGCGAGCTTGCCCGGTAGTGACATTCCTTCGAGCATACCTTTACGGAGGACGCTGTCTTTCGCTGCCTTGGCAGCTTTGCGCGCCTTCACTGCAATGACTACTTTATTTATGATAGCTTTGGCGTCGTCAGGATTTTCTTCGAGGTAGGTGTTGAAGGCTTCACCAAACACTGACTCCACTGCCCCACGCGCTTCGACTGAGCCGAGCTTGGCTTTGGTTTGACCTTCAAACTGAATCTCGGGCATCTTAACTGACACGACAGCGGTGATACCTTCGAGGACATCGTCTCCAGTGAAACCAGCGTCTTTGTCTTTAACACTAAAGAAATTATTTTTCTTGGCGTAGTTATTGAGCGTTCTGGTGAGCGCGGTTTTAAAGCCGGTAATATGAGTACCGTGTTCAGGGTTGTAGATGTTGTTCGCAAAGGCTGAGATACGAGCTGAGATATCATCCACGTACTGGAGGGCAACTTCAACCGACAATACCATCTTGTCGTAATCATGCTTCTCGATGTAGAAGATGTTTTTGTGTACTGGTTTTTGGTACTGATTATTGAATGCAACCAATGACCGTAGTCCGCCTTCAAAATAAAAATGTTGATGTGGGACTTCAAGGCGCTCGTCGGTCAAGTACTGCTTGCCGCGAATACCCTCGAGGAATTTCCCGACCGCCTTGTCGGCTGAGGCGTGGACAGCCGCTTCCGCGCCAGCGGCCAAGCGGGCGTCAATCACTGACATCTCCATCGCTTTTACCAAGTACGCTTGCTGACGCAGGTGCGTGACGATTTTTTTGAAATCATAATTAGTGTCAGGGAAAATAGTATTGTCCCCTTGGAACGTCACCACCGTTCCTTGCAGTTTTGATGGTCCGACTTTTTTGACTTTGTATTTCGGCACACCGATAGCGTATTCCTGAATATAGTGCCCGCCGTCACGGTGCACTTCAACAATCACGTGGGTCGACAGGGCGTTCATCACTGACACACCCACACCGTGAAGACCGCCAGAAACTTTATAGCCACTGTCTTCGCCGCCGAACTTACCACCCGCGTGAAGCACCGTTAAAATTGTCTCAAGCGCTGATACGCCAGACTGCTTGTGAATATCAACCGGAATACCGCGACCGTTATCTACCACCCGCACGTACCCGCCAGGCAATAGCGCCACTTCTACTCGATTGGCAAAACCACCCATCGCTTCGTCGCGTGAGTTGTCGAAAACTTCCCAAATAAGATGGTGAAATCCTTCGGGACCAGTGGTCCCAATATACATCCCCGGACGTTTGCGGACCGGATCAAGTCCCTCGAGAACCGAGATGGACGAGGCGTCATAGGTAGCTTTCTTCGGTGCTTTTTTGTCAGCCATGGTGTGCAGTTCTGTAAATAATAATAGGATAAGTATAACAAATATTAGCCTTGTTTGCTTGTGGAAATCGTGGTATTTTGTGTTCAGAAATTAGCATTGGAGTGCAAAATGAAAGTATGCTGTATTGCTCGAAAGTCTCTTATTGGTGGACAGGTGAGGGTTGTTCTTGAAGTAAACATCCATGTCGACTTACTTACTGAAAAGCAAACGATCATGCACAGGAACCGGCATCTATCAATCCCGATATCTGATGTAAACGCACGTATGTTGGATTGGATAGCTCATCCAGAACAGTCTAACGGATTACTTTTTAATCGTAGAATCGCTGAACTGGTCCTGTCTGAAACGACTCAGAAAGACGGTTGGGAAATTTTGGAGTATAGAAACAATCTAGGACCTATTAAGTAACTCCGAGATAACTTTAAACCTCCTATCTCGTCTCAATCCATGATGTTGCGCAACTTTCTTTTTCAATCCAGCGAAGTATCCATCAATGGTATTAGTCGTATTGGGAATATTAAGTAACGGATACCTAAGATAGGTGAACAGATTAATGAGGTTAGTTTTAAGTGAACGTAGCGCTGAGCGAACGTTCTTATGGGTATACTGGGGACGATTCAGGCCAAGTACAAGCGTCTTTTCATTAAGGAAATGTTGCCACTTCTTTTCATATACCTCTAGAGCGCGTGCAAAGCTTGCTTCATCAGTTTTAGTGAGCGTGAGGGCTAACATCCTAAGTTCTTTTCCAGCATCAGTTTTAGGTCTTCTCGTCAGATACTTCGTCACGGTCTGCAGTTGATGAAATTGGCATACTTGCACTGGGATATCTTTAAATACATTGGCTAAACCCCGTCTGCCGTCAACTACCGCTGCAGTGAATACCCAACCCCTCCCTTCGAGTATCTTTCGAGCATAGTGATAGTGTGCCACTTTTTCAGATGCAACTTCACCCCACCAGATATTCTGACGCAACGTCCATGACCTGAAGACTAATACTCCATACTGACGTCCCCAGAAGGTGGTGTCCACCACAATAACTGTTGCCTGATGTTTAATATCAGCCACTGGCACTTCCATACTATCAAGCTGTTTTCGCACCCAGACGTGACTCTTTCCATACGCATCAGATAACTCTTGCAGGGTCTGTTTCTTCTGGGTATAGGCATGCCAAATCTCAGTGACCACTTTTGTACGC
>JAYVHQ010000066.1:0-3530 GCA_043771035.1 Candidatus Kaiserbacteria bacterium
TGTTCTAGAATTAGTTCGCCCCAGGCTTTATTTTTTGAACTGTTACCGGGCAATACAATGAGGTGGCGCATGCTATTTTTTGATTACGACAAGTAACTCGGAAAATTCTGAATCCATAAAGTGTCCTCGGTCAGTAAAATAATGGGTTTGGGTTGGTGGATATTTTTTGGCAAAGCGCTCACTGTGGTGGATGGGGACCATATCATCGTCGCTACTGTGCCAGAGGTGAACCGAATTTATAATTGAGGCAAAATCAGACCAGGTGGTAACAGTAATTTTAAAGCCACCAACACCTGGACAATCGAGATCATCAATACAGGGCGCCACGAGATGGAGCTGTTTAACAGTCAGTGGTAATTTATTTTCCGTAAGATAGCGCAGTAAAAATCCGCCTCCAAGTGAATGACCAACCAGAATAACATCGTTACGCATAAATGGGATCATCTTTTCAAACCAAATAGACCAAGCGGTATAGTCGGCGTTTAAGGCATTGGGCATCTGCAGTACATGGCTTTCGTGAGTAGCTTCTAAATCGGTCGCTATTGTATTGCGCCACTTTTTACGTTCAGATTGGTACGGGTCAAATTCACGCTGACGTAAGTCCTCGTAAAACTCTGCTATATTATCAAACGAGTTTCCGCCATGAACAAAGACGATTTGAGTTTTCTCCATATTATTTTTCCAGTCGGTTAAAGAGGTTGTCGGGTTTTTTATTGGCCAGGACTGAAGCTTTGATTATTATACTTGTCTCGGGGAGAAGGGGCTCGAGGAGATGAGCGACAGCGTAGACCTTGGCTACTAGTTCGCGGATGATTACTTTGGCTTTTTCTAGATCTGTTTTTACTAACTTGAATGGTTCTTCGAGAGTGATGCGTTCGTCGAGGGCGCCGATTTGACGCCAGATATAGTTAGCGGTAGTTTGTACGGTAAAGGTAGAAAAAGCGTCGGTGTATTCGAAGGCAAATTTTACTGCTTCGGGCTTGATAATTGGCTCATCTAAATGTGTTTCGGCCATTTTCATCACGCGGGCGACTAGGTTACCAAGACCATTAACCAGATCTGCTGTATACCACTCATCGAGTCGTTCCCAGGTAATATCAGTATCATCAAACGGGTGTACGTGACGTAAGAGTAGATAGCGGGTAGCGTCAGTGCCGTATTTTTGGACGAGCTCAAAAGGTGAAATTACGTTACCGAGACTCTTACTCATTTTCTGTCCCCCACTATTAATGAAGCCGTGATACATAATAGTATCGGTATTTTTTACATCAGCTGACATAAGCATCGCTTGGAAAATAATGGACTGGAATCGTACCTGGTCCTTACCGGCCAGTTGCACTGTTTCCCCATCGACCCAGAATTTTTTAAAGTTGCCTTCTACGTCATTTGGCCAACCAAGCGTACTAATATAATTTGTTAAGGCGTCAAACCAAACATACATAACATGGTCGTCGTCGCCAGGAACTGGAATGCCCCAGTCCATACGTTTTTTACTGCGCGAGATGCTTAAATCCTCTAGACCGCTACGGACAAACTCTAATCCCCAATTCCGGTATGACTCAGATAATGTTCGAGCTGGGTCAGATAAGTACTCCTCCAGCTGAGTTTGATATTTTGATAGTTTGAAGAAATAGTTTTCTTCTTCGATTTCAACCGGATCCACATTAGGATGATTCGGACACCTGCCATCTACCAAGTCACTGTCTCTAAGAAACATCTCATCCCCTACGCAGTAGAGTCCTTTGTAGGTTTTTTTATAGATGTCACCTTTCTCTAGACACTTGTTCCAGATAGCCTGAGCTGCCAGTTTGTGCGACGCATCTGTGGTACGAATAAAATTATCGTTTGAGATATTTAGAGCCCCTTTTAAATCGGCAAATTTGGCAGCGTAGGTATCGACATATTCTTGGCGTGGAATACCTTCACTGTCGGCTTTTTCAGCGATTTTTTGCCCATGTTCGTCAGTACCCGTAGTAAAAAATACCTCGTGTCCCATGAGACGCCAGTAGCGCGCTAGTGTGTCGGCTACGACTAACTCATAGCCAAACCCGATATGTGGTTCGGCATTAACATACGGCAAGGTGGTGGTGATGTAACGGGGGGTTTTCATAGACGATTTGTATACTTATAAATCCAATCATGTTCACCGATGTTGTAAAATATAACCAAGTCTTCTTTCTCAAATTTGAAGATGATTCTATATTTTACATCAACTCGTAAGCTCCAATAGTTCTTACTTCGGGGATTGAGCTTTTCTATATTAAGTGAAGGATGGAGTGGATTAACTTTAAAAAAATCAATCTGTTTTTCGGCTTTTACCTTTACTGATAAAGCCAATTTTCGGTATCTTTTTTTCAAATTCAGGAGTAAAACGGATCTCCATATAATTATACTTAGCGTAGATCCTTAAGTGAACTAAGTTTCTTTGTTTTTCCGGCTTTGACTTCCTTTTCAGCTTGGTCCATACTAGCTAAAAATTCATCACTAAACATACCTAGAGCAGCTGCTATTCGTTCAAAACGGTCAGCGTTAAATTCAACAGTAAAAGTCGATTTATTTGCTTTTACTTTTTTGGTGATGGTAACGGGTAAGGTTTTCATATAAATACTTTACCATATATTTACAAATTATACAGATGGTTTATTGCAATCTCTCACACCATCAGGATACTCCTAAAATCGTCGTCTTTGAGCTCACTTCTGTGGCAATTTACAGTAAACCAGAAGCGATTCCTGGATTGCTTCAGTTGCGACTTCGCAAAGACGTTGTAATTACTTTACGATTTATTTCAAAAAATTTACAAGTTCTGCGATTGCAACGCGATCTTGTGCGCCGGTATCGCGATTGCGGACAGTGACCGTATCAAGTAATGTAGGATTTTCACCGAGAGTGTCGAAATCGATTGTGACACAATGTGGAGTACCAATTTCATCTTGTCTGCGGTACCGTTTCCCAACATTTCCGTTGTCGTCAAATTCAGCGCGCATTTCTTTTGAAAGTAGCGCAAAAACTTCTTCAGCCTTAGCTACTAGTTCAGGACGGTTTCGTAGTAATGGAAACACGGCGACTTTGATTGGAGCTAAATTTTTAGGGAGACGTAATACAATCCGAGTATCATCTCCAATCGTATCTTCATCGTAAAATTCGGTCATAACAGCGAGGAAGGTCCGGTCAAGACCTACAGAAGTTTCGACAACATGAGGAATGTACTTGGCATTGGTATACGGGTCGGTATACTCCATCGACACACCTGAGAATGTCTGATGCTGAGTGAGGTCATAATTACCCCGAGCGTGAACGCCTTCCAACTCTTTAAAACCAAACGGGAAATTGTATTCGATATCAAACGCCGCTTTGGCATAAAACACGAGATTTTCATGTTCATGAAAACGGAGGTTTTCTGACTTAAAACCGAGATCAATGTAGTACTGCATCCGTTTTGCTTTCCAGATATCATACACCGACATCTCCTCCTCGGGAGCGACAAACATCTGCATTTCCATTTGTTCAAATTCTCGTTTACGGAAAAT
>JAYVHQ010000067.1:0-4775 GCA_043771035.1 Candidatus Kaiserbacteria bacterium
CCACCACAGCCAGACCCCGATCCGACACCGATACCTAGCCCAGATCCAACACCGACTCCAACTCCACCACCACCGCCACCGCCAGAAGTGATTGATACATCAGGTGCCGGGGGACCTGACCCGGGAGATAGTAGCTCCTTGCCCCTGACACCACCGTGATAGGGGGGTAAAGGGAGTAGAGCGGGCCAAGAGTATTATTCATTAAAAAAGTGTGTATCACTGCACTAAATAATCATAAATGAAGTAAATGGGTGATTGGGTGGTTGTAGATAGACTGTTGGGATGAGGTTTGCCAAAACGACGGATGTGGATTGCTGCGTCGTACCTCCTCGCAAAGACGAACGAACGAACGAACGGACGGATGGGTGGGTGGATGAATGAATGGGTAGATAAATAAACAAATACCTAACTTTATGCACATAATGACGGGCATGAGGAGAGTAAAAGTAGTCAAAAATTAGTATAATTTAATCAATTAAATAAAAATCTTTATGAATCCAAACAACTTTATTCTAAACGTAAGTAAACAGGCCATCATGCTGGCAACAGCGATTGTGGTCATGGTCGCCTTTGTTTTTACCTTGCTTGAACCGACACTTGGTTTTGCTATTACTGATGATTTCACTATCAGACAACAAATTACCGATGAGATTTCTTTTACCGTACCAGCAGCTGATGTGACGATGGTGGGAGCAATTCAGGGTATTACGGGCGGTAACGCTACGGGGACTACCCAGACGGTCGTTCGGACAAACAGTGCAGCTGGCTACACGATGGATATTTCCTTCTCTGGTGCACCAGCGATGCGTGGGGAAGTGTCAACCAGTAGTGCGATTCGTGACTACGTCGCTGCCGAGCCGACATTTACTTTTACCGCTAGTTCGGCTGCTCTCTTTGCCTACACCGTTACTGCGTCTACGACTGCTGACCTTGACCCCTCATTTCTTAACAACGGGGCTGCTTGTAACACTGGTGCCGGCTCAACAGTTGACCGTTGTTGGAAAGGTCCAGCTACCAGTAACTTTAGAATTGTAAATCGTAGTACGAGCGCTTCAGGTGGTGCGACGACGACGCTTAAGTTTTTGGTTAATGTCCCCAACAACCCATCACCAGCTCTCGTGCAAGACTTCTACACTGCGACAGCTACTCTGACAGCTTTGAATCAGTAGGCTGTTGTAACACAGAAATATATGTCTCTCTTTACCAAACAAATTTGGAGCCTGGTACCAGTAGCCGTTTGTTTTGTGCTGCTTTGCGTCGCGACAGTAGCGCTCGCTCAAGAAGGTGAACCTGCTAGAGTTGGTAATACAACCGAAGGAGTAGCCCCTAATGCTATTGCTCCAGCTGCCGCCAGCTCTACCGTGGATGCAGGCGTTGCAACTACAACAGCTGATTCCTTAGCTGTACAAACCAAACCTTGGTTTACCTCAGACTTTATTTCTGGGGGAGAACTTGCAACTGGTGACTTTGTCGTTGGTCCAGGTAAAATTGAGGTAACCGTCAAGCCAGGTGAGACTGTGATAAAAATGATGTCGGTGGCTAATCGAATCGCCGCTAACAAAACGTTTGAATTGTCTGTCGAGGACATGTCCGGGTCGGCCAATCCCACTGTGCCAGTCGTGTTGCTCGGTGACCAAAATGGTCCGTATACTCTCAAGGACAACATTACTTTTCCGGATACTACGTTCACCCTAGACCTAAATGAACGAGCGCAGATTCCGGTGAGTATCACGATGCCGCTAGACGCTGAGCCTGGCGGGTACTACGGATCGGTGTTGGTGCAGACCATTCAAAACGATAGCGACCAAAGTGGAGCAACTGCTAGTTCACCAATTGTCGCTCGTATTGGGACTTTGTTCTTTATCACAGTTCCTGGTCCATTTGAAAAAAGCGGTCAGGTAAATGATTTTTCGGTTATCCCGAATAAGTTTTTCTACACCACTGGACCCCTTAATCTCGGAGTACTGTTTGAAAATACTGGTTCAGTGCACCTTAATCCCTACGGCTCAATCACGGTAAGTAATCTGTTTGGTGAAGAAGTTGGTTTTGTGGAAATTGAGCCGTGGTTTGTGCTGCCGAAGTCACTGAGACTCCGTGAGGTGGTGTGGGACAGGGAGCTTTTGCTCGGGCGCTACACTGTCACGGCCCAAATAAATCGTGGGTATGATGACGTCGTTGATACAAAAGTTATTCATGTCTGGGTGTTGCCGTGGCCGTTTATTCTTGGTCTGTTTGTTTGTGTCTTTGTACTGTTTATCTTAGTACGGTTTATTACTAGTCGCTTTGAATTCAAACGTAAAAAGTAGCGAACTCCTATGTTGAATTTCGTCTCTCGTTCTTTGGTTCCCTCAATAGCTACTACTCTAGTGATTTTGTTGTTCTTGCAAACTACGCAAGCGCAAGTTATGTCGAGTACAAACTATAAAATGCAAAGTGATAGCGTCAACAGTGGCGGCGCACTCTCGAGCTCTACCTCCTACCGCTTAGAGGACACGGCTGGTGAAGTCGCGACTGGTCTATCCAATAGTACTAATTTTAAAATCAAAGCCGGCTACCAGCAAATGCAGGAAGTCTTCCTTAGTTTGTCGGCCGTTCCTGATCTTCTACTTACTCCAGCCTTGCCGGGGCTGACGGGCGGTACCGCAACTGGTTCAGTTGAATTTTTAGTTAAGACTGACAGCGTCACTGGGTATAACGTCACTATCAAAGCTTCGACTAGTCCAGCGATGCGCAGCGGCGCAAATAGCATCGCCGACTATGTGCCGACAGGTGCGGTGCCGGACTTTCTGTTTACTACTGACCCGACTGAAGCGCATTTTGCCTACAGTCCAGAGGGACCTGACGTAGCGGTTCGGTTTCAAGATGCCGCCAGTGTCTGCGGGGTAGCTGGTGCTGATACGAGTAATCGCTGTTGGGATGGGCTGTCTACCACTCCGGTGTCGATTGTAAATCGTACTAGCAGTAATCATCCTGCTGGGAGTACGACCACTGTCCGTTTTAGTGTTGGTTTGGGCGGTAGTGTGCTGGTGCCAGAAGGTGACTATGAAGCCACCACTACTATCACGGCGTTGCCATTATGAAATTGGTTAATTTTTTTACGGGGATAATTTTTACAGCACTTGTTTTACCGGCGCTAACCCTAGCAGCTAGTAGTGATTTTACTATTCGAACTTTTGTTGGCAGTGATACAACACCACCAACTACCCCGACGCTGCTCGCAGTTGTATCAGTAGCAACGACACAAATTAATGTTAATTGGACTGCCGCAACTGACGATGTTGCAGTAGCTGGCTACCTAGTATTTCGCGGTGGTGTACAAATCGCTACCACGACTTTACTTACCTACAGTGATACGGGACTGACTGCTAGTACAACCTATAGTTATTTTATTGATGCCTTTGACACCTTTGGTAATATCTCCAGTTCGTCGGCTACTGTGGCTACTACCACCTTACCTATAGTCGTGACGCCAACTTCGGCTACGACTACCGCTGTTTCTGGTGCTCAAACAGGGACACTCATAAAAACTATGGCGAAAAGTCTGATCGTCGAGACTACACAACGAGCGGCTATTTTGACGTGGGAAACGAAACGGTCGACGCAGTATACGCTCCAGTGGGGTAGAACAACGTCATTTGAATTAGGTTCAGTATCAGGGTCTATTTTTAAACAGGCCCACCAAACCACCATTGATAATCTAGAGCCAGGTACCACGTATTACTATAAACTAGAAGCTGTAAACGAGGGTGGTCTAAGGACGCTCATTGCTAGCGACCGTTTTACAACCAAGAGTCCGATCCTTGATCCAGATTTTATTCCCAATGTACAGCAGTTTACAGCGCGCGCTGAGGACTCCGATGTCAGGCTAACATGGAGTAATAATTTTACTAACCCCAATTATGTCGTACGCGTAGTGCGGAGTCATTTATTTTATCCCAGCACTATCCAAAGCGGCGCCGTTGTCTATGAAGGCCGAGCACAGTCATTTCTCGATAGTCAGGCACTCGCACTTCGTTCGCCGCAGTACTACACTATTTTTGTACTAGATGGCACAGGGGCAGTGTCTTCTGGGGCAGTGGCGCGCGCCTACCGTACTTCGGCTGCCCCGGGAGAGGGAACAGACTCAGGACCTGAAACTATCCCGGTTGCACCGATTGATGTTGGGAATGATACGGTAGTGCGAGCTTCATCAATCAGCTTAATTCAAGGAGAGAGCACGTCCCCTTTTGACGCAGGGCTGATTCTTGATATGAATGAACAATACCTCATCAGTATCCCGTATAGTGCTGTTCCTAAAAATTTAAAATCAATTATTGTCACAGTGCAAAATCCCAGTAACCAGCGTTTGGTTTCAGCCTATTTGCTCAAGCTTAATCCCACTGGTGACGCGTATGTAGCGGTAGTGGCCAAGGCGGGCATCGTCGGACAGGCGCGCATTACGGTAGAAGTATTTGACTATGAGCAAGCAACTGTCCGCCGCATTTCAACAACCGTTACGTTTGTCGACCTCACTACTCCTGTCCCTTTTTTTCCCGATAGATTGTTGCAGTCAGGCCCGTATGTACTGCTTGCCCTTATTACCTTAGGCTGCGGGTGCGGTTTCTGGTGGCTGCTCCTTAAACGTCGAAAGAAAGGTATCAATAGTCGAGCCTGAACGATAAGGCCTCCTCTTAATTGTGGATTGCCACGCTACTTCTTACAGAAGCTATAAATTCTACGAATTCAGTACAGGTTGTCGCCACTACGTAGCTGGCAACCTTCTGTAATAGCATTTT
>JAYVHQ010000068.1:0-31282 GCA_043771035.1 Candidatus Kaiserbacteria bacterium
CGAAACAGGGGATGCTAGGCATCGACGGTTAGTCTATCCCTGATGTGCAGTGTCGAAAATGGCAACCAATTCGTTAAAAGGTTCCATTCTGTATTTGCAAACAAAGCAATACCAAGTCCCTACGCTAACGCGTTCGGATTCGCTCCCGCCCTCGCCTAACCGCGACCTGCCGGAGTGATGCAGCAGTGTTAAACGCCTCATACGGCACTGTTGTAAAATAGCCACGGGGCTGTGGGTAGGTGTGCCGTTGTCTCACCCACTCAAGCTTGTAACAACTCGAGTATCTATTGTTTTGTTTATCCTATAGATAGCTACTTTAAACCAAAGGATTAACTACACACTGTAGATTCATCAGGCATACCTAATTCGGACTCGGGTTCAATTCTCGACATCTCCACCTTTATAAAAATGAGCTCGCTTCGGCGAGCCATTTTTATTAGGTGGAGATGGAGTAACGTGCCTGCGCACGTTACGGCGAGAGTTGAACGGGTGCAACGATGTTTCTGTCCCCTCCTAAGGACAGAAGCCGCGAGACGGGGTCGAGAACACTTTGTAGATTATGAGCGTAGCGAAATAATATACTTAGTGATTCGTGACTCAATTCCACCATCTCCACCAAAAAACAAAAGCGCCCTCGGCGCTTTTGTTTTATTTTTATTCCAGAAGATTACAATCCCAAAGTCGCTTCGCCAGTCACCGCTGCGCCAGCATCAATATTAACTGGCACATCGATTTGAATCTCACCTGCCCCCATTCCACTCTGAGCAGCTCTTGGATCTGTCGGGATGCCGTTACCACTACCGTCTCCCCTATCAATAATCATCGGATCAATTGAAAAATCAATGTCGGTAATGATGCCAGTATCAGGGTCGATCTCTACCTGACCGAGGGTCGATAGCTTAGCTTCGACTTCACCGGCTAGTGCAGAAGCTTCATCAAGCGTAGCCCTCGCTTCAGTTTCGACTTGAGCGTCAGCTACAGCCGAGAGCTTGGTTGCAGATTGCAATTTCAGATTTAAGTTCATATACACTCCCGCTGCTAACTTGGTTTGATTCTTCTCCATGACGTTCGTGAGTGATTTCACTCGGGCTTTCATGTCAGCTTTGTAGGCAGTAATGTCGTAGAGACCGGTCGCAAGATCAGAGGCTACGATTGCCGTCGAAACATCTCCAGTTAGACCGGTATCAACATCCGCCATTGCGAGGAATCGATTGCGGATGACTTCAATTTTAACTTTAGTTTCAGCTGCGACAACTACACTACTACTCTCTGCGGCAGCCGTAGCTACTTTTGTTTGTGAGGCAATATTAGCGGCCACAGTTTGGGAGACTTCTCCATTTAACCGACCCTCAAACTGAAGAGTCTCTGCTTCTTCTACTCGTTCAGCGAGCAAGTTAGCTTGGAGCTTGGCTTCACTATCATTACTTACCGCAAACGCGGCGCGGACATTTTCGTTCACGGTAATTTTAATTGGGTAGAGAAAATCACCAGGGACAGCCCCTTGAGCGGCGAAACTAGTCCCGCCGGTAATCAGTAAGGCACATACGATAACAAATGGCATAGCGGCAAATTTTAATGAGAATAATGAAGATCTGGTTGATACTTCCTCTATTAAACGATTGCTCTCGTCTACTCTTACACTATGAAAGGCAGTGTACTCAGCTAAAGTATTTTGCAGACGTACTTTAGCTTCCTCTGATAATTTAAGGTCTTTGAGGGGGCTCAAATATTTTGTTGTGTCGATGTCGTGGTTCATATATGTAAAACTGTTTGCAAACGTTTCGTAGCCCGATTAAGGCGGACTGATATAGCGTTAGCAGACTCACCTAAGATAACGGCAATATCTTTTGGTTCAAGCCCTTCCACAAAACGCATAATCATTACCTCCTGATCGCGCTCCTCGAGTTCGCTCAGGGCTTCTATCGCCTCACGCTGCTGCGCTAGCATATCAGCGCCGGCGCTTTTCTCAATCGGCTCATAGCCGAGCGCAATCTTATCGTCAAGTGAATCTGATTTTTTCTTTTTATACCAATCTTTAGCCAAGTTACTCGCAATGGTATACAGAAGGGCTCGAGGATTATCAATTGTTTTATCATTTCGCAGATACCCCCAATACCGCATAAACACCTCCTGCGTCATATCCTCTGCCAGCTCGACATTTGATACTTTCACCATACAAAAACGAAAAATGGCATCACTGTATAGAGCGAAGCTATCTTGAAACACTTTTTCTTGGGTGCTCTGATTCATAAAACGACTGGTCTCTACCACTCTTACATCTATACATTATTAATGCAAACAGTAAAGCCGGGAAGTAATAAAAACTTTTCTATTTTACCACTCACAAATATGCAACCCCCCGTACCCATTACCCATTTGGCAATCATAACGTCTTGTAAAAGTCTCCCAGACTTTTACACTCACAAAGACTACAGTGGTATGAGGGGTTACCCAAAGATATTACCTATTTATATCACTGATATATTTAAAAAATGCACAAACAGCTATAGGGCGCGGTTAACCGCGCCCTATTTTTTTGCTTTAATCCGGCACATTTTCATACAGATTGACTCTCTGTTATTTTTCATAATCCGTCTAAGATTCATAGACTAATTACCAATAAAATTGGTGTCGCTCTACCTATATTACAGCGACGGTAAGAGTCCTAGACTCATTAATTATTTTATGATACTGATCAAGATCTTCGGCAATTTTTGTTTGCTGACTATCTTCTGAATCAATAAATTCAGTAATCATTATCTCCACTACTTCACGTGACCGAGCTGTCATCAGTGGACCAAAATAATATTCTTTTGGTAATAATGTTCGAGTGTACTGCTCAAAGCAGTTACGAAGTTTTGTTCTAACTAGTGACTCTTCACCAATGGTAAATTTTTGTGAGGTGTATAACATCTTTGCGTCCATAATACACAACAAGAAATCACGTGTGGCTACATATAAATTTTCATATTTTAATTCATTCATATTTATTTACACATGAAGGGCTAATAATTAAGTACAATTTGTACTATAAGGCTGAAACTACTGAGGCTAGATTCGTGTCTGATTACTTTAAATTTTACTCACTAGAGTATTCTAGATTAATTCGACATCGGACAATTACATCAATTAATCCTTTGATAAAAACTGCAGACTAATTTTCAACTAAATACTTCAATCACTGAAATTGAAAAATTTCTAGACAGTGGTATTTGCCCTTGGTAGTTATAGACTGAAGGGTTACTTTGATTTGATTGAGAGAATGAATAATTTCCCTCTCCAGGTGATGTGTGTTTCATGTTAATAAAATTAATTTTAATAATGTTTGATTGTACTAATTAATATATTCGGATTTACTTTTAACACGTTAAACCTAACGGGCCCCACGCATCATTTGCACAGCCCAAATAGCAATGACTGATCCGATGACGGCTACTGCAAAACTATAGAAGTTGAATCCAGTTACTCCCGAAGCTCCAAAGAAACCAAAAGCAAAACCTCCAACGACGGCTCCAATAATTCCAATTACAATGTTAAGAAAGATGCCTTGTGAACCATCTGTCTTCATTAAAATTGAACCCACCCAACCAGCTAGTCCTCCAAATATAATCCATGAAATTATTCCCATATAATTTTTCTTAAACTTAATAAATTTTTAACTTTGTTTAACTTCCTCAAGGCAACATCTACACGTTACCTGAGGTAATAATAAAAAATATAAATAATATTGTCAAAATATAATAACAAATGTTATTAACATATTATCCACAAGTTATTAGAATATGTTTAAAACATTAAACCATGCACTGAATTGACATGGTCAATAAAACATATTATAAAAAATATATACCTGTTTTTTGTTATTATTTCTTTACAAATTTAATTATTAATGATATCTTTGTTAAGGAGCTGTACAAGCTCCCAATCAAGAAAGGGGGTGATAAATTTGAAAAAAATGAAATTCCTGAAGAACGGTTTCTGAAAAAGATTCGCCCTCGGCATCGCTAGCATTGATGCACAATGGACGAAAGTCCGTATGATGTTTGTTGGGTAACAATCTATACAGAAACCGAGACGGGCACCCCACAGGTGCCCGTTTTAATATTGAATCATAGTTTTGATTAGGCAGATTGCCAAACTTTTTCAAACAAAGCTTTAATAGTTGCCGCAACTGCCTTGTTGGTAATAGACAGACCAACTATTTGACTATCTGTACTAGCAAACGATACCGAATCACCGTATAAATAAATATCGCATCCAAAAGGCAAAAAATCTTTGGAAACTCGTTTAAATGTCTGTAATTTTAAAGGAATAAAGTCTTCTCCTTCTTCTAACGAGTACATGACTAGTGATTTAGTACCGTTTTGCTCTCTACGTAAGGTAAAATTTAACAATTCTTGTTTAGAAAAAATTTTACGCATTTGATCTATTGATGAAATAACTCGAATTTCAGCTGTTTTTTGGTCCAAAATACTATTACGCATAGAAACCAACCCTTCCTTCCCTTCAAATACCCGTACTGCGGGACGGTCTACTGAACTACCGTAAAGTTTTAATAACTCGGGCACCAATAATTCAACCTCATTTTTCTGAGCTTCGATTTGACGGTGTCTATTCTCAAGAATTCGAATAAGATTGGTTGGTGATTCCGCCGCAAAAAAAGTTTTTTTACCACGTTTAAAGGTTGAAACAAGGCCATACTCAGCTAAAAGCTTAATTTGAACATAGGTTGTTGAGCGATTCATTTTAGCCAATTTCGCCAGCTCATCTGCCGTACTGTCACCACTTTTAAGCAAGGCTAAATACACCTCAGCCTCTTTAGCCGTCAAACCGAGTTCGATAAGTTTTTTATCCATAGATTTAATTTAACCCTATGGTACCACGTATAATACGGTTATCAATACTTAGGCGGATGCGCACGAACTAAAATCAAAAAAATGGACTCACGTTTTGTCTTATCTAATTATTTAAAAAAACGGCACACTGGGGTGTGCCGTTTGGGTGCTCGCTAAAGAACAGGTTCGGTTTGTCTTGGATATAGTTATGCCGAAAGCAACAGACGTTTCTTGGTGCGTTTGTCGGCGGCGGTTTTGCCGTAGGAGGTGATACAAACTGGGAGGGCAAGTTGCCCACCTAAGTATTCAGCATAGGCCTCACCGGTCGTAACCACATCAGCGTAGACTGGTGTAGCTTTCTCGAGGATTCTACCTAACATCTCTTGGTAAGTGAGGTCCTCGAGATCGGACTTTGGCCTGAACGAAGTAATCAAGCACATGCCTGGGACCTGGGGTCCGGTTGTGTCTAGAACCACGGCTGATAGTTCCCGAAGCGAGAGGTCGCGCTTCGGGATTTGGTAATGAGTCACCACTTTCTTTTGTGGTAACAAGGCAAAACGGTCGAGGTGCGTGAGGACAAGCGTGTCCGTACCAGCTGAGACCGCAATCGCGTAGCGGGTAAGCGGGAGGTCGAGCCACCCAACCCTAAAGTCACGCTGCCAAACCCCAAAGGTATTGTGGGAGTCAGGCAAGGCGGCTGTTAGCCCAGTATTTTCACTCGGGAACGGGCCAGGGCCGTGGCGCGTACTGTACGCGCGCACGACACCGTACCTGGCCACAAACCCTTCATAGTGTAGTTCACGCAGGAGCGTATTGGCGTTGTCGTTTGTGGTCGTGCTCCAGGTCGTGTAGGGGTGGAAGCCGTGCCACTCATCAATCAGAATTCCCTGCGCCCCCTCAAAGATCAGAGGGTGCTTGGCCGAAAGACGACGTAAAGTGGACAAGCTTCCAAGTGTGCAGCTCTGCATCAAGGACACCATAGTACGAGCGATAAGCATTGGCGCGTGCGGATCGGTCATGACACGCAGTTCTTCTGGCAGCAGGCCGCGTCGTTTGAGGTCTGGCAGAACGGACTCAAACTCGGCAAATTTCAGGGCCTGCTGTTTCTGCAGTTTGGCAGCAAGTAAGCGGACATCACGCAAATCGTGCGCATAGACTGCTTGCCCTGGGAAGGCAATCATATCGGCCATTGTCTCGCCGATACCCATGCCTACACTGCCATTGTCGCCCACTGCCACGCAAAATTTCACGCACGCGGTTGGCCGCTTTTTGAAATGGTGTCACTGTGAGAGCAGCTTCGTCCACCGTCACGAGTGACAATGGATTAGTGATGCCCAGCGCCTCAAGTCCCGCGGCCTCTTGCATAAGAGCGTAGGGGTCAAAGAGCACAAAGCGGGAAAGAAAGGTACGTGTGCCAGGGACGAGGGTGCCACTCCCGAACTGCGAGAACGTGTGGTGCCGCCCATCTGTAGTATGAACGTTGTGGGCAGCTTGGGCGCCACCGTTGAAGCGAACGACAACTGCCTCCGCTGTTTGGCGAGCGAGGAAGTCGACAGTCGTCCCCTTCCCCGCATCACCAAACCCCAAGTCAGTTACGATTGAAGCGAACATGGTAGATCTCCATTTGGTTTGAGTGTGGAAGACATGTGATAAGAAAACGGCGGCATCACGTGTGATGCCGCCGTTGTTGTTATGTGGCAACTTGTAGGTGCGAATCAGATTCGCGTCACCCCACCGTTACCTGCGTCGCGGCGTTTTAGCGCACCACCACTGCGACCGACCTTGTTCACCAAGAAAGAACTGGCAATTGGCACAAGTGCGTTCTTGACCGTCCTTGCGGCGGCACCGGTAAGTCCGATATCAGCCACGACACGGTCGGCGTCGTAGGCGTTCTCGATCATGTGGATGATGCCAGCGATGACTTCACACACCAGGCTCGAGTCTTCGATCGAGATCAATCGTTCACCAAGCAGTTTCCGCCAGCGTTCGTGGATGTCCACGTTGCCGCCGTAGCTGCCGTCTTCAGCAAAGAGATGGAAGATTTCCCACCGCTCGGTTGCCCGAGCAAGCAAACTCTCGACCGTCTCATCTTCGGCGCCAGTGATGCCGAAAATCTTCGACACCTCGGCTGAAGTCACCGTAGGCCAGGGCGCCTCGTCACCCATGGTGAAGAAGTAGCCCTTTTTGCCGCGCTTTTCAAACGCGTCAGCGGCCGTATGGTCGGCAGCAAAGCGGTAGGCCAAAGCATAAGATTCCTTGGTCTGCCCGCCACCGCCGCCTTCGAGGATGATCTGACGCAACTGTTCGTCGAACCGGTTGTCCGATTCAAACTGACCGACCTGAAAGGGGTAGCGGTCAGAGTACGAGTCACCAACCGCCCCAACCAGCACCTGCGGGTCAGCGAGGCCGGCTTTGTCGATAATGACGTCCATCAGGCGCGGCAGTTTTTCCTGCAGCACCTGAGGGATGTGTCCCATCGACCCAGTCACGTCGAAGATCATAGCGACCGGCACCGAGTTTGGATGTTCATCACTATCGCGACTTTCGCGTAGTGGGAACGGGTACTTGCCCGGTGTCGGATTCGCCATCTTCGTCGGATCAAGTGTCGCGTGAATGCCCGACACCCGACCAGAACGAATCTGATCTGTATAGTCAAATGCCCTGGTGCCTGAGGCAACCCGTGCACTTGTGGCAGCAGTGTATGCACTGCTGTCCCAGCTTCCTCCACCCATGATGTTCTCCTTTTCTGGGTTAATGGATGATTTTGATTCGTTATTTCAGCAGCGTTAGCGGCCGAAACGTTGCTCCCCACAAATTACGGATACCGGTTGTGAACTCGCGCAAAAGCGCATGTCCGTCTGCTGGCCTGTCACGAGGATTGATTGCAATCAACCGGGCGACGGTATCTTTCATAATCTGTGGGTAATGGCTCGGGAATCGGTTACGAGCCACATCACCACCGGCGAGATAAATCATTGTTTTACCAACCATGTAGAGGTCAGTTTGCAGTGACGGAATCTCGCGGGCGAAGATTTCTGGTGGATACCAGTCGCGGAAACGGTCAATGACCGTAGTCAACCGCGCCTGGCGTTCTTGTGGTCGTTCGACACTATGAACCCAGCCAATATGGAGAGGTTCATGAGTGTCGGGGTGTACCAAAAGATGGTCGGGAACAATCGCCCCATGAACTACCCCAAGTAGCTGCGCGGCCAACGCTTGCGCTATCAGCCGCCGCCAGATCCAAGCCGCGTCCTTAGGATGAAGACCTTTAGGATACGCTGCGTGAATATTCGTGAGTGAGACGTAGCCCGGTTTGTGCAGGAACACGTTGACGCGATACTGCACGTTTCCCGCCTCCGTCAACATGAGGGAGTCGAGCAGTTCCGGCAGGTAGGGTTTGAGACCTACTGCTTTCGGCAGGGATTGTGCCCGGCGCAGAAAGGTTGCTTCCTGCGCAAGGTATGCGTTGTTGCCCACACCACTAGCAACCTTGACCAACACTTCATTACCCTTAGCACTACGGCCAAGGTGCAGGTTGGAAAAGTCCCCCAAAGCCCAGGGATCTGGATCAATTGTGTAACTAGTGGTCGCTGAGGTCAGGACAACATCAGCTGGCGGTGTTGTGTGTGCATGTGTGTTGCCAGCTGGCACATCATATCGACCAGCCTTCGCCGCTCTTGTTGCTCGCTCATAAAATTGAACAACTTGAGGAAACACACTGCCCGCGAGAACCCGATCACCTGCTTCAACTTGGTCAGGATGAGTCATCCGGACCAAGATACGATACTGAGCCTTGAGATAGAGTTCTTGTACTTTTGCATCTCCCTTTGGCAATATGCCAAAGATCTCTGCAAAAGTAGTGGCCGAAGCAAGTTTGCTCTGGATTACCTGCAGTGGACTTGGCATTTTTATTTCTCCTTATGTAGTTGTCAAAGGTCTAACACTCAGACTTTGGCCTTGTTGCCAGAGTTACTTTGTTTGCTTCTGACACTAAGTTACACCAAGGTGTAGTTATTGTCAAATCTACAATAAGTTCCAATACAAAAAATAGATAATGTCAATTTGACACTATCTTTCTTGTTTAGGTCTGATGTTTTGTATTCCCTACTGAGCACACAGCTCCTTGCCATATTGCGGACTCTGGGTGATTTAAACTGATCTTAAATTACAGTTGGTATTTCTATCACGTCTTTACCAATAAAGGTGTAGAGGGTTGCCGGTCTGTTAGCGACACCACTTTGGACTGCTCCACTATCTTTAATGATGTTAAGTGCCAGAATCTTTTTACGAAAATTACGTTTATCGAACACTTCACCACACACGATTTCATACACTGCTTGTAATTGAGACAAGGTGAACTGTTTCGGTAATAAAGTACGCGCGATAGTGGTATAGAGTAATTTACTCGCGAGACGTTTACGTGCCAGACCTAACATTTCAAAATGATCATAGGCCAATTTAGTGATATCTGAAACAGGAACCCAGGTAGATTTTTCATGTTGATAGGTGGAGATGACTTCAGGTGCTACAAGTGCCAAGTAGGCAATTGCCACGGCTCGGCTGCGGGTATCTCGATTAATATCAGTGAATGTGTACAGCTGCTCGGTAAATACTTCAGACAGGCCGGTTTTATCATTCAAAATGCGCTGTAGGGTAGCTTTGGCATTTTCGGTAGGACGCATCACCCCCCCTGGGAAACCAGAAAGACCTGTGTAATGAGTAGTGTCAGTTTCTACAGGACGAACGAGGACTTTGAGCTCTCCTCCATCAATACCAAAAATAACTGCGTCAACCGCAGCAATCGCAAATCGAAACGAGGGATCAATCGACATATACTTACTGTATATAATACACTATTAAAATTAAGTGTCAAGGTACCTCACATGTAAAAAACAAAACTCCTCGTGAGGAGTTTTGTTTTTAAAGGCGACTATTTCTACCCGCGGATCATTTTAACTACCCAGAGTAGGACCACTGCGCCGACGACTGATACACCGAGGCTGTAGAAATTGAATCCCGTGACGGCAGCAAAGCCCATAAAACCAAATAAATAACCTCCGAGCCAGGCACCAATGATACCGACAATTATATTTAAAATTATTCCTTGCGAATCATCAGTTCCCATTATCATTGAACCCAACCAACCAGCTACTCCTCCTAATACAATCCAGGCTATAGTACCCATATATAAATATTTATGTTTGTAACACTATCATTAATTCTAGCTCTATTTTTTATACCTACTCTTCGCAACCTAAGCTAATCATTGCGTATATAAGTGCCGTAAGAACCAGTGGGTTATTACACATCAGAACAATTGGCCCACATACCTAGTTTCCCCTTGCGAGCCTCTGTATACAAATTTGTAAATTCAGTTTGGTAGCGAGTATTTGGTTTTATCATAATAATGGTAGCATAGCCTTCGGCTATCAGAGCCTTATTCACAAAAGTATCGCCAACATACACATACGCGAGTAGACGGTCGTACTTGTCCCAAGGGTCAATCCCGGTAATTAAGGTAACTGTTTTATTTTTTACTAATTCACTATTGCGCATACTGGCGGCCTCACTTCCACAGTCGGGTGTTTTATGAGCGTAGGGTTCTGGTGTGTTAATCCCAATATAACGTACCCGGGTTATGTTTGTATCCCCCTCTAAAATAACGTCGATGGTGTCACCATCAATAACGCTCGTGACCACTGCAGTTGAAGTGCCAAAAGCTTCAAGTGGGGCAACAGTGGGAAGGGCAGATGGATTAAATAAACCAGCCAAAAATAAGGCTATCGCCACGAGCAATACACCTATTTGTTCTAGTAGGTATTCCATAATTACAGACTCTATTACCTATAGTATGTCATACTATACTAATGAAAAAAAGTGAGAGTGCCCGCGGATCAATTATTCCCAAAACACTTATAGCCAGTGCCATTATTGGTTTCCTGACAATGACGGGAGTAATTTTAATACCGAAAGAATCAAACGTAGGAACATCAATTTATATTGAGCCAAATCAACTAGTAATTGAAAAAGATAAAGATTTTAAGATTGAGGTAATTGTGGAGTCTGACGAAGCAGTTAATGCCTTTGCTGGTGTTTTGGAATTTAACGAGGATATTCTTGCGGTAGACCGTATCAATTACAACACGTCGATTGCTGATTTGTGGACACAGGAACCATGGTTTGCAAAAGGAGACGGAACGATAGCTTTTGCTGGCGGTACAACCAAACCCGGTGGATTTACTGGCCGAGGCTCACTATTAACAGTGTACTTTACGGGAAAAAGTGCAACCACAACCCCACTAACTCTCTCAGGTGAACGCGTTCTTAAACATGACGGTCTGGGGACGGATGCTAAGCTAAAGACATCACTCGATGGATTGTTTACTATTAAACCATTAGCAACTGATGGCCCTGTCTACCGGCAATCAAAACCTGAAGAGATTGTGCTGTCCACTGATTTAAACAACGATGGCAGCACTTCAATTGCGGACATTAGTATTTTTATGCTCCAGCTAGCTGGACAAAATCTACGTTCTGATTTTAATAATGACAAAAAAGTTACAGCGGCGGATTTAAGTATCTTGCTTGATGCTAGGCAGTAACGTATTCCCTCCTGGGCGCTATCCCTAAAAATGTAATCTAAGCGGTAATTATTTGCTATACTTTTGCACGATATGAAACCATCACCATTTGTCGTCCGCAGAGGAACTCACGGATTAGGACTATTTTCAAACGTTACCTTTAAAAAAGGGGACCTGGTCACTGAATACACAGGCGAGAAAATTACGGTTGATGAAGCAAACATCCGTGGCGGGCAATACCTTTTTGAACTTAATGACAACTTTACGGTTGATGGAAAAGACAGAATAAACAAAGCCCGCTATATTAATCACTCGTGCTCACCGAATTGTTATCCGGAAATTGATGAAAAAGAAGAGCATATTTTAATCTATGCCAAACGCGCTATCAAAGCTGGTGAAGAACTAACCTACAACTACGGCAAAGAATTCTGGAATGTGCACATCAAACCGAAAAATTGTCGCTGCACTTCTTGCACAAAGAAACGAGAGGGTTTGGTAAATAAAAAATAAACTAAATTACTTCTTGTGTAGTAGAAGAAACTTCGGTAGTAGATTCAGTCGAGGTAGCAGTTGACTCAGTACTACTTGCAGCCTCAGTTGAAGTGCTGGTCTCTAATAAAGGCGGTGGGGGTGGCGCTACCGGGTCACCCATTGGCAGCCCCCCATTTGGTCTAGTGTCACCATTTTGCACATCGATAGTTTTAGTGATGGCGTTTCCAGCCTCGTCACGAACTTCTCCTTTGTTAATTTTCTCATTTCGTTCATTAACAACAGCAACCACATTAATAGACCCTTTATCCATAAATCCAATACCGATACCTACCCCAGACAGCACCAAACAACCTGCTAGTACCACTGTGATCGATTTTGATTTTTTAGAATCATTTCGCCTGCGGGCAGCTAGAGCTGTTGGCGCTTTACGGACAGTTTCAGGTTCAGAGACTAAATCAGTCACTCTAGGCCGAGGTGCCGCACGCTTGCGGGGAACCGGGGTTACTCGCTCATCACCCTGAATAACCCGCGGTTTACGGGTACGAGTTTTTGTAAGAACTAGTTCCTCTTCTGGTGCATTTATACGCGCACGGGGCATGTGATTATTCTAACACCTGATACAATAAATAAATATGATAGAAACCCTACTTGTTCACACATTGGTCTTTGCTGCGGTTTTACTAGTATTGGTAACTGGAGTCTTTATCGTTGCTCAAATCAGACGTGATAATAGTGTTATGGATATTGCCTATGGACCGTTATTTTTTCTAACAGCTATGGGAACTTTATTTTTTACGTCAGGCGTTTCAGCAACTGCCTTTTTAATTACCGGCTTAACCGGACTATGGTCAATCAGGCTCGCTCTAAGAATTTACCGAAAAAATAAAGGCAAAGCCGAAGACCCCCGCTACGCTGCCTGGCGACAGGCGTGGATGAAACGCGGACGGTCGTATTTTCTGTGGCGCAGTTTTTTGCAGATTAATGTTTTGCAAGGAGCAATTATTCTTTTAGTATCATTCCCCTTTATTATCGCCACAGTTAGTAATGAGATTACTTACAATATTTACTTTGTCTATGCTGGATTACTCATCTATGCTTTTGGTCTTGGATATGAAGCGCTCGCTGACTACCAGCTTGATGTCTTTCTCCGAGACAAAAAGAGTGGCCAGACAACTGAACCACTGATGCAGACTGGACTGTTTCGGTTTTCACGCCGACCTAATTACTTTGGTGAAACGCTCATTTGGTGGGGACTAGCAATTATTGTATTACCCCTCCCTTTTGGCTCTCTCGCCATTATTAGCCCTCTGGTAATTACCTATATAGTGACTAAGGTAACCGGACCAATGCTCGAAAATATTTTTCTTGAAAAATATCCCGAGGAATACCGCGCCTACATAGCGACCACAAATTACTTTATCCCTGGTCCAAAAAAGCATGCCAGCTAAGTCTGTTTTCGACAGCGGTCGCTACAGTAGATAACCTTCTCCCACTGACCACGCAATTTCCAACTTTTACGGTTAGTAAATGAGCGTTTGCAAACAGGGCAGATTTTTGATTCTTTTGGAGTAGACATAAAGTCCCTGTATACTAACATCCATATGGAAGCTACGGTTATTTACCCTCACCAACTCTTTACACCAAAAACTCACCCAGCACTAGAGCCAGGGCGGATTGTCTATCTCATTGAGGAACCTTTGTTTATCTCGGAATTTGGCACCCATGTGCAGAAAATGTTACTGCACCGTCTCTCACTTCGGGCGTATAAAACTGAATTGGAAGAAGCTGGCTTTGACGTTACGTATATAGAACTAAAAAATGGAGCTACCACTGACTCTATACTGTGTGATATCGCAAAAACAGGCGTGACTACCGTACACATTGTTGATACGACCGATAATTATCTCGAACGTCGGATTACAAGTGCCGCAGCGACTTACAACTTTACACGAGTATTCTACGACTCTCCACTCTTCCTCCTCACAAAAAATGAAGCGATGGAACGTTTTCAAAACAGCGGTAAGTTTATGAAGAAGTTTTACGAAAAGTTGCGTCGCGATAAAAATATCTTACTTGAAGAAAATGGCAAACCAACCGGCGGTAAGTGGAGCTTTGACAGCGACAATCGCGGTAAATTACCAAAAGGTAAAACTCTTCCAGCGGATATTACCTGGATCTCCAATGCTGAAGTAGTAGCAGCACAAGCCTGGCTATCTCGAATTACCAGTGAACAGTACGGTGAAAATAATGTGTGGGTGCCGTATACCCGTACTGCAGCACAAGCATTCCTTACGGAGTTTTTGCATGATAGGTTTAATGATTTTGGTGAATTTGAAGACGCTATCACTACCAGTCACAACAGATTATTCCACTCTACTCTGTCGCCATTAATTAATATCGGTTTACTAGCGCCACAAGACGTTCTTGATCAGGCACTGGCGTACGCAGTTGCGCACAACACACCACTAAATTCTCTGGAAGGATTCGTGCGGCAAATTTTGGGCTGGCGGGAATTTATTCGGGCAAGTTATGAGACAGATGGCTCAAGTATGCGTCAGCAAAACTTCTTTCATCACACCAGGCCGCTACCTAAGTCATTCTGGTCCAGCACTACTAACGTCCTGCCACTAGACACCAGCATTACGACTGCCCTGACATATGGATACAACCACCACATCGAGCGATTGATGGTTCTTGGTAATTTTATGCTGCTTACACAAACCAACCCTCTTGATGTGTACCGTTGGTTTATGAGTATGTACGTTGACGCCTATGATTGGGTGATGGTGCCAAATGTGTACGGTATGAGTCAGTTTGCCGACGGTGGCAGCTTTGCCACCAAGCCCTACATTAGCGGAGCTAGCTACCTTAAAAAAATGTCCAATTACCCAAAAAGCGACTGGGAGGAACTATGGACTGCCCTGTACTGGAATTTTATTAATACCCATGTGGATTTCTTTTCAAAAAATTATCGACTATCCATGATGCCAAAATTACTGGAAAAAATGCCTATCGCTACCAAGCAATCTCATCTGCACCGAGCACAAAAATATTTAAACGAGACGTAAAAAATACCCGAGCTAAGCTCGGGTATTTAGTTACACTCCAACTGACAGGGCGGGATCCGTACTCACTTTGGATGAGTTTACGTTTGAATCACCATCAGAGCGTGAACCCATAATTAGAGCCCACTGTTCACCAGGCACTTTCATCCCCCAGACATTTTTACGCCTCGTTGCCCGCCTCAATTCTGCAAGCGTAAGTGGACGTATGAACACCAAGGCCCCCACTTTAATCTCTGAACCATCGTCATTTCCTGGACGCCATAAAATTTTCACCAGCGACCATTCACCATACGAATGACCGGGCATATGAAGCGACCAGGCTACATACATTTTTTTAACTTTGAGATATTGATCATATTTCAATGGCACCATGGAACTCTCCTTTTTTGCTTTGCTGTAAAGAACACAAAACCCATCTCAAGCGAGATGGGTTTTGTGTTGATTTCAAAGGAGTTTTAAAATGAAGACACAACCAACCTCGCGGGTAGATTACCGACGAGGACGAGAACGATAGTTTGTGTCTGTTTGAACATAATTTAAAAATACCAGAAAGTGTAATTGATTGCAAATTTCAGCCGAACCTTAACTGCGTGAACTGAGAGCAATCCCCCATACCGTAAACTCTTTGCGTGAGAAGTGACTAAATGTTGTGTAAAATAATGAGCATGGCGACTATATTTTTCATACATAAGATTTTTTAGCAAAAAATTCTTGCACTTTGCAAAACCTTGCTTGCTCGTTTGTAAAACGAGTGACAACTTCTTGCAAAAGTTTCCCGGACTTTTTCACAAAGACAGCACTTATACACTATGGTATGTGAGTAACGTGAGTGGTTACCTTAGCATACATTGCAAATGTACCTTTATATGGTATATTCTCTATACATCAGTATGACAATCACCACTCAAGCATAAGCGCGCACCACTACCGCAGCTCTGGTAGTACCCTCAATATTTATTTCTTAAAACTTCATAACTTGCAAAAACCAAACACTTTCGAATACAAAGCTAAAACTCGCATCAATCACGCCATCCGCGCGCGTGAACTTCGGGTTGTGGGAGCGGCCGGCGAAAACCTCGGTGTTCTTACCCTAGAAGCGGCCCTCAAGGCAGCTGACGACGCCAACCTCGACCTGATTGAAATCTCCCCCAACGCCAAGCCACCAGTGGCTAAAATCATGGACTTTGGTAAGTATCGCTACGATACCGGCCAAAAAGAAAGTGAGATGCGCGCCAAATCACACATTACCGAAACCAAGAGTGTGCAGGTAAAAATCGGGACTGGTGATAACGACCAAATGCTTAAAGCTAACAAGGCCGCTGACTGGCTCGAAGAAGGTCACCGCGTCAAAGTCGACCTCTTTTTGTGGGGACGCTACAAGTACATGGACCCAGCCTTTCTCAAGGAGCGTCTTGATCGTTTTCTTAAAATCATCCCGACTGAATACAAAGTTGCTGACGAAATGAAAAAAAGTCCCAAAGGCTACACTACTACGCTTGAACGTATGCCCGGGACTAAGACCCAAAAATTAAAAGACGCCGCCAAGCCGGTAGCTCCAGAGCCTAAAAAGGTAGTGGACACCAGTATTGTGAAGAGCAAGAAGAAGGATCTCGATGCACTCCTAGACTCCGGGATGATCTAGTCGCAAACTTAAAAATACTTCATCTTCTGCGTTGGGCCGCAGCAATTAAATCTCACCGTACAAAAAAGTACGGCTCGTTTCAATAGCCTTGCCCGTCTTGAATCTAAAGCATTTTTAAGCTTGCTTGACCTAAAAGGCTCATGAATTGTGGCTAAATAGCCTTTAAGCTACTAATGATAGAAAAACGAGCCTTATTTGAAAGAAAAACCTTTGACAATAAACCTCAAATACGCTATAGTTGCCCCACTTAAAGACAGATATACCAATTTTATGAAGACAAACAAATCATTTGCAAAACGCATCAAAGTGACTAAGAACGGCAAGATGGTCGCCCGCAAGCCCGGTCAAAACCACTTTAATGCTCGCCAAACTGGAAGGCAGCGACTTCGCCGCAAGCGAACCCAGCTCCTTGACCTCAGTAAGCGCATCACTCGTCGCTTCCTACCCGGAACAGGCGCTAAACCATTATCAGAGACCAACCCGGCTGTAGCCACTACTAACTAACACTATATGTCACGCGTAACTGGAGGATTGATGGCGCAAAAGCGTCGTCGCAATATCTTGGAACAGGTAAAAGGCTACCGTCTCCAACGTTCAAAAAAGAAGCGAGTCGCCCGCGAAGCTATCTACCACGCTGAAACCTACTCTTTCGCTCACCGCAAAGACAAAAAGAACGACTTCCGTCGTCTCTGGACTGTCCGCATCAACGCCGCTTTGAGTCACTTTGATATCAAATACAGTCGTTTCATTAAGTCACTAGGAGATAAAGGAATCATGCTCGACCGCAAGGTACTAGCTACCCTAGCCCTAGACAAACCAGACTCATTCAAACGAGTAGTAGACGCAACTAAGTAAAACAAAAAACCTACACCATGTGTAGGTTTTTGTTTTACTTCAACTGACTGTGGATTGCCACGCTGTCGCTCGCAAAGACCAACCCGTTTGTCTTTGCGAGTGAAAAGTGAATCGATTTCACTTTGTAAGAGGTTGCCCACTATTTTGAAAAAATCGTGACAACCTGTACAGCTTCTGTATGAAGACGAAGCAATCCACATCCTTAGTTACTTTACCGGACAAGCAACTCCTACTGTCGGCCCAGCAGTTTCTTTCATTACTCCCGTACTATCCGCACAGGAGTAGCCTTTTGAATTTCTAATTGACAGAGCGTAACTGTTTTTACTATCGAAACAACTTATATCTAATTTCTTTAGTATCTCACTAGCTTTTGTTGCAGTAAGAGAGTCATAGATGCGTTTTTTTATATCTGTACAAGCTCCCATATAACCTTGCCGGGGATCCAATGTATAGTAAAGTTCCGCATTTACCCGTGAAGTACTCACTTCCGTTTTAATTCGCATATCCTTTCCAGCTAACAGGGCATTGAGTGAAATGATAAGTTCGTTCAATTTTAGAGTTAGTTCTTTAATCAAAGCAGCTTTTGCTTCAGCAGTTAACTGCACTGGTTGAGCTGCAACAACAGGAGCTGTAGTAGTTACCATTATTGCCATCAAACCAAGTAAAATATATTTTTTCATAACACTAGTATAGCGTATTTAATTTTTGCCTCATTCCCAAATATCCCATTAAAATATACATCGTGACGTATCCTCCTAAATGGAGCGCATACAAATGTATAAACCCTTGAGTACCAGTATGGTAGAAAAACGGGACTAAAAAAGCTAGTGTCGTGGACGTAACTAAAAAATACGCACCATATACTTTTCCAAAAATCCACAAACCAGGTATGTGAAGAATGGCAACAATGACTGTGAATACAAAGGCTACCTCGATAAAACTTAATGGCAGCAAAAATAAACCTCCAACAATCAACCACGCAGAGATATCTTGTAGCATAATCTCAAACACCTTAACTACTTGCCCGTAGGGCTTAGGATTGATTAACCCTACATACTCAGGCGGCACTGTTTGTGAACCGTAAAGTTTTTGCATAGGCTGCCAAAATCGAACAAGAGAAATTATTATTGCAATATACAAAGTAGCTATGATAAATATAGGGATATTTAGCAAAAGCAACGCAATCTGAGATACAAAAAATGCCCCGCCTGCCAGGCAAGTCAAAAATATTCCAATAAAAATCAAGGAGTGAGTTTCGTATCGATACTTTAAATACGACTGTAAAATATTTGCAATAGTTGCAGCAGTAACAAAAATAACAATTCCAGTAATAATTAAGGGCATACCTAAAAATCGTTAAATTGAATAAAGTTCGAGGCGGACGATAAATTTTTCGCGAGCCACACTTTCTGTACGGTGAGTGAAAAATTGCGACGGACAACGAAGAGATTTGCCAATTTTAAGGTTTTTTAAAAGTCGATTTCTATTTCCTGATTAGCATCCGGCGCAATAGCATTTAGTCCTAAATAATCACGTAGACGTTGGGTTAGGAAAAGGGACGAACGCTCCTCACCCATCACCACAAAGACCTGCATGGCCTTGGAGCAACCTTCAGCTACGAGGCCGATTAATTGATCTCGATCAGCATGACCCGAGAAGCCGCGGATGGTACCGATGGTGGCTTTTACTTTAGTCCACTCGCCGTCGATTTGGACTTTTTTGGCACCATCTTGGAGGACACGACCGAGACTCCCAGCAGACTGGTACCCCACCAATAATACTGTTGTTTTTGGGTCAGAGAGGTAGTTTTGTTCATGCCGTCTAATACGCCCTCCGTGACTCATACCAGAGCCCGCAATGATGATTTTAGCCCCGCGAACACTATCTATTTCGTGAGACTCTTTGACGGTCTTGGTAAACTCGAGTCCATCAAAATCAAAGATGTCATCGCCGCCACGAATCTGCTCTTGCACCGCATCTTTTAAATACTTTACATACGTCCGATACTCACCTGTGACCGTAATAGCGAGCGGGGAATCAAGATATACGGGAATAGGAGCTATAGAGCCGCTCTCAACCAAATTGTTAATTTCAAGCAACATCCCCTGCGTCCGCTCAAGAGAAAAGGCTGGAATGATAAGCGTCCCGTCTTTAGCCCGAGTGTCCTCAATATAATGCTTAAGCATCGAGGTCCGCTCCGCTACTTCTTCGTGCAGTCTGTCACCGTAGACACTCTCCATCACGAGGTAGTCGTAATCAGTTGGGATAACGGGTGGATTCAGAAGCGGCTGCGGCACATTACCAATATCACCCGTAAAGACAATCTTCTTGTCTCCGCGCACAAAATGTACCATCCCTGAACCGAGAATATGCCCCGCGTCAGTATAGTGGGCAGTAATCTCTGTCGGTAAGGTGATAGTTTCATTATAGTCGACTGTCTTCCATAACCTAAGCGAGGCAGCTATATCGGTTGCATCATACAGGATTTTACGTCCGTACCGCTCATACTCGTACTGCATTACTTTGAGCGCGTCCACCAGCATAATAGCAGCCAAGGCCTTGGTCGGAGTAGTTGAATAAATTACCCCTGCAAAGCCGTCTTTTACCAATTTAGGTATCCGTCCAATATGATCGGCGTGGGCGTGGGTGACAAATAGATAATCAGCGTCAGCCGGGTTATACACAAACGGCTCGGCGTTGACCTCACTGGCAAAATCACTCCCCTGCTCCAGCCCACAGTCAACCAAGATAGCAACCTCGCCCGTATCAAACATAAAGTTCGCGCCCGTCACACTACCGACACCACCATAAAATCCGAGCTGACTTTTCATAATTATTCGAGTTTTTTAAGTTGTCTACCAATAAACCAACCAATAATACATCCTAGTATACCAAACCCTACATCGAGTAGAGTATCGGAAACAAAGTTTTCTTTGATCCGACCGATCATCATTACCCCTAATATCTCCCAACCAACAAGTACGACAGTAACCAGCAGAGCACTGCGGCGCCCTGATCTGACCCATTTTGGACTCAGTATTTTAATATCAACAAATGTGTAGAAGAGTAAAACGAGCACCACACCCCCAAATAAATGTACCAGGTTATCAAACCAAATTATTTCCCAATAGAGCGAGAGTTTTGTCGCTACAATATGCACTACAGCTAATTGAAATCCTAAAACTAATGCCAAAATGGTAGTGCTTTTCATCGATTAATCATACCATAGCAGTTTCGGGTATGAAAAAACGCCTCCATTGAGGCGCGTCTTCATTGGAACCACCCACGTATGCTCCTAGAAATTCTAGGTGGGAACCATTTCCGGAACTGGTCAGATGATTCCCTCTCAACTGAATCCTCATCGCGAACCGAGACTGCTGGCATCCCTTCATAACAACTTAATCGGAACATACGTAACAGTGGCTCCAGATATAGTATAGCAAAAGAAAATTAAATATGGAATATTGAAAAGAGAATATTGAAGAGAGAAAATGGAAATTTGAGGTTTAATTGTTTAATAGTTTCAAGGTTGCATAGTTATGAGAATATGAGGAATAAAACAAAAATCGCTCCGGAGGTCGACCTATTATTTATAATTTGCTTCGAGATAGACTTGCAACTTCTCGATAGCTAAACGACGCATTGAGGTTTTACTTTGCGTTTCAAAATCCATCTCTGCCCATGGAATTGCGTAACCTTTGGGAATAAAAACTGGGTCCCAACCAAATGCACGCTCACCCTTAGGAGTCTCTGCGATAGTACCACTGCAGGTTCCTTTAAATAAATGAATACCGTTTTGGTCACAAAGTGCAAAACAAGTCTCACAACAGCACTTCTATTTTCACAACCATCAAGTAATTTTGTCAGACCAGTTGTTCCGAGCTACTCAAGGAACCATTTAACAAGTGTTCCGGGTAATTTACCAAGAGCCTCAAACGTTAATGCTGTATCTTCAACAAGTACTGGTGTACCGAGAATTACATAGGCAGCCTTTGCTTTTTTCGTTGCAACTTCTTCTAAATCAAGCGACTGGATCTCATCAATCTCAAGCTTGAAATGACTTACTGGAAATGACAAATACTGACTCAATTGCTCAGCTTTGTTTTTGTTTCCTGTAATAAACGTGAGCTTTTTCGAAATGTCATTCCCTATATTCATAGCCTAAATAGTACGTTTTTTTACAACAATTTCAAGTCTAGTTTTTATACCGAAGCTATTTCTAGATTAGCCAAAGAGTTATTTGAGATGAGATGCAAGGCACGCAAGAAAAAAGACCCGACTGGGACGAATAGTCCAGGGAGGGTCTTTTTTCGCAGCGTAACGCCGCAGATCGCTCAGATTACTCTTTGGCGCCGTCGAGATTTATGTCATACATGATGCGTTCTTGAGCAGTTGTATACGACATCACCTCATCCTCCTTAAACCACAGCGCGATTTCTCGCTCAGCCTCTTCTGGAGACTCTGAGCAGTGTATTAGGTTTCGTACTGAGCGATTTTCGTATGATGAGTGACTGTATGAGTCTACGGTGTAATCACCACGAATTGTTCCCACATCTGAAGTTTTTGGTTCAGTTGTTCCTACCAACTTAGTGATCACCGCTACTGATTCATTACCTTCAAATACGAGTCCAATTACTGGAGCAGCAGTCATATAGTGCACAATCGTCCGAATGATGTCTTTTCCGTATTCAATTGGCTCTTTAGTCACTTCTCGTCCTTGGGCTACCATATCTTCTACTGTTCGCTGCCCTTTTTTAAGGAACCACGCGTCATCTTTATTATAATGAGCAAGCAGACGAGCCTCGTCAGCCATAAACATCTTCATAGCCGTACATTTAAGACCCGTGCGCTCAAAACGCTTGATAACTTCACCAATGAGTGAGCGCTGGACCGTGTCCGGCTTTAGAATAACAAAGGTTCGTTCCTGGTGTGGGTGTTTTGACATACGCGACAAAATTTAGTTGTAAATAACAGCACTACTGTACCATATTTGTATAAAAAAAGAAGCCCGCGTACTGGACGCAGACTCTTTATGCCAGGTTTAAAACCTGCACAAGTTAACAAATTTTATCTTAATTAATCATTTCTGTTTCGTGGCTGAGGCAAAACAGGATCCTCGTCAATCCTTAGATCTTTTAAAAACAGGAATACTTCCAATAACAAGTACCAGATTCGCAGGTATAACGGGTACATTGCCCAGTAAGCCTCTTTTGAACACTCGTCTACACGATCTGGCTTATAACAACATGCTTCTAACGAAATAAGCAGCGCGGGGTGAGAAGGAAGCAACGTTGCTTGCACGACTCTCAATATTACTGCATCTATTTTTTCTCCACGAGAACTGTCTAATTTTGCCACAATTTCCTTAAAAAGGTTTTTAAAATCAGTATATCTCATTTTTTACCCCTCCATTTTGACCTACCTAGCTACAAAGTACTCCCTGATCACTAACGTGTCAATATCTCAGCCCCACTCTCAGTCACCACTACCGTATGTTCAAAGTGGGCGGAGTTACTGCCATCTTTGGTGTAGACACTGTAGCCGTCGCCTTCGTCGTCAAACCAGACGTCTTTTCCACCAACATTTACAATTGGTTCAATGGCGTATACGTGCCCCACTTCAATCAGCGGCCCATCACCAGCCCGGCCGGTATTGGGAATCAGTGGCTCTTCGTGGATCTTGTAGCCGACGCCATGACCACACAAAACTTCCACACAGCTAAAGCCGCGAGATTTTATAAACGTTTCAATAACATGGCTGATGTCCCCGATATGATTGCCTGGCTTAGCCTCTTTGATAGCGTGAGCCAAGGCCTCTTGAGTCGCGGCCATTAATTTGCGATCGACATCACTGACCACCCCTACCCCCACCGTAATTCCTGAATCAACAATCATTCCCTGATAGCCAATCGACATATCCAAGTTCACCACGTCACCTTCTTTGAGGATAATGTCAGCTGATGGAATCCCGTGCTGAACACAATCATTGACCGAGATACAAATGGCCGCTGGAAAAGGATCCGCCGCAAATTCCGGGTGGTAGCCGAGGAGTGCCGGTTCAACGCCATACTCTTCTATTAACTCCATCGCCCGATCATCAAGGTCAAGGGTAGATACTCCCACTAAACTCTCCCGAGCGAGTGTTTTTAAAATCTTCGCTAAAATCCCTCCCGCGATACGCAGTTTGGCAATTTCGTCGGGAGTTTTTTTAGTAATCATATAAATTAGGTAATCTGTAGAGCAGCTACAATCTGCGCGTGCACTTCGTCAATTGAGGCTGTACCGTCAATATCATATACAGTTACATTAGACTGAGTGCGGTAGTGCGCAATCACCGGCAATGTATCCTCGCGGTACCAGCGCAGCCTTTCTTCAATCGAAGCATCAGTATCATCAGACCGAGCCCGACTATACATACGCTCGCGCACCACCTCCTCTGGAGTTTCGAGATTAATGATTGAAACTGCACTCCGCTCAAAAAACTTAAAGGCATCCTCTAGGTCAGGAATCTGTCCCACCGTGCGTGGAAAGCCGTCAATCAATAAGTGACTCTTATCATCGAGCTGATCAAGCATCGCCTTGCCCCACAGCACTGTCACCATAAAGTCCGGCTGCAGCACCCCAGCCCCCAAGGTTGTAGCGATTTTATCTTCAGCAAAGGTTTCTTGCGTAGCCGCTAGTGCCCGAAACCGGCGTCCCGTTTGGATATCCACCACCCGCCTCCGGTCAGCACTCTCTAGCAGCATTTTAAGCTTCTCAATCTGCGTCCCCTTACCCGATCCTTGCGGCCCGATAAAAATAATAGTTTTGATATCCATATTACGATTGAAGTGAATTAAAAATATGCTGCTTTACTTCCTCTGGACTGGCACTACCATTAATATCAATTAGAGTCCCTTTTGATCTAAAAAATTCAATTGATTTAGCTGTATAGGTATTATACTCTTCGAGCCTTTTTTCCACAGATTTTGGAGTATCTACCACATCACGTGATCGAGCAGCGCTTCGGGTTCGTACTTCCGCGTCGGAGATATCAAGATTAAAAACAATATAAGGTCGATCAATCCAATGATGAATTTCATCAAATAATTCCGCCTCATTAGGTTTTTTTGCTACTGCCTCAAATATCACCCGTTCAGTCTCGAACTGACTACACAGCGCATGCGTCATCCAATATGACGCTATCCACTCCGGCATAAGGTACCCGCCCTCATACATCTCCTTCATTTTGTGTCCAAACACTGTGGGCGATTGAGAAACTTCACGCACTTTGTTTCCATTGGAATAAAGCACCCCACCAAAATGCTCTAGGATGTTACTTGCTTGTGTGCCCTTGCCTGAGGCAATTTTACCCATTAAAACAATACTCTGATATTTAGTCGAATAAATCATAACCCCTCTAGACTACCTATTTTTATCAAATTACGCAATTACATACTATGGTATGCTAGTGTCATATGGGAAGACCACACATCATAACCCTCTCGGGCAAACCCGGTAGCGGCAAGTCTTCAACAGCCGATAAAGTAGCTGAAATGCTCAACTACACCCGTCACTCATCCGGCGATATAGTGCGCCAATTGCTACAACGTCACCACCTAACCTTAGCTCAATACAACGAACGGGCTAAAAACGACCACCTACTCGACGACCAAGTCGACACCATGCTCCGTGATTTGCGCAACAATAGCGACATTGTGGTGGATTCTCGTCTCGGTTTTTACTGGCTGCCCGAATCATTCAAAGTCTACCTCGACCTCGATATGGAGGTAGCGACTGTCCGCATTTACAAAGACGCCGTCAGTAACACGAGCCGTAGCGCCTCGGGCGAAGGCACCGCCTCCCTCCTTGATGTCAGCCGTCAAGTAAAATCCCGGATGCAAAACGAACAAACCCGTTTCCGTACGCTCTACCACGTCGACCCCTACGACACGAGCCATTTTGACTTAGTAATTGATACCAGCAGGCACAGCCCGCAGACGGTGGCGCTGACCGTGTTTGATACGTATAAACAGTGGCTACAAAGTGAGGTGTGGCGGCAAGTCCGCAGTGCTGTCCCAGCCGGTTTCTCCTTCAAAAACTAATCGCGAAAGTTAATTTTCCGCGATACTGCGTCAGCTTTCAGAAATTAATTCTCACCGTACAAGCAGTACGGCTCGCACTAATTTTCTCATCTTCCTTGTCTGGCGAAAAATTATCAATTCCCTACCTTTATTGTAGTTTTAATACAATAATAGAGCTGATTACTGTAACGTCTAGCCAGATACCATAGCTATGGTATAATCAAAGTATTATGAAAAACACTACGTTTCTTATTGTCATCCACAAAGAAGCAACTGGCGGATACACTGTAATCAACCCTCTCTTGACTGGGTGCTATTCTCAAGGAGATACTCTTGAAGATGCCCTCGCTAATATTAAAGAAGCAACTGAGTTATGTCTCGAGGAACTTGCTGAGCAAGGTATTCCAGATTCATTTGAAAACACCAGTATTCACACCCTTAACCTATCATATGCCTAAACTACCAGTCATTTCTGGTGCCGACGCTATCAAAAAATTAGAGAAACTAGGATACATTATCGCTCGTCAAAAAGGCAGCCATGTCCGACTTCATAACTCTAGTGACGAAAGCAAAAAACCACTAACTGTGCCTCTTCACTCAGAATTAAAATCTGGACTCTTAAATAAAATCTTAAAAGACGCCGATGTTTCTAGAGAAAAATTTGGGGAATTGTAAGCATTACCTACTCTTTTATAGTAATCTCTTCTCGCAATTCCATCCAGACTTTTCCTAAATTATTTTCTCCAGTCCAAACTGCACCTCTGCCCCAATAGGCGTCTTTTGGTGAGTCTTCAACGAGTTCTGCGTCACCAGACTTTTTAAGAGTCTCTTGAATGTACGGGTGCTGATCCAATTTTGCTTGGCATATTTCTTTCATGACTGCATACTTTTCCGTCTGCCAACTTGAGCGCATCTTATCGACATATTTTATGGCCAGCTTTAGAGCATTATGGGCGGAAGTTGCATTAAAGATTTCTTCAATAATTGATTCATCATCAAATGCTGCCGCTTGATAGGCATGTTCAGAAGTCATCCACGTACGACCTTGCCATATAACAGCAAAGGCGGCAAAGTTAGAAAAACAATATCCAAACTCACCACCATAAAACAGAACCTTGGATTCAAGTCCTTCGCTGCTAAAATTTTCACCTTTGTTTATAAACATGATTAATCGTAATTAGAACTATAAATATTATTCCGAAAATAACTTATTTTATATCAGCCAACTAAAATTCTATGGTCTTAATCGGTCACGTATTTCACGTACTCTAACTGAATACGCATAACATCTGATTCTGTTAACGAACCAATTTTCTTGCCGAGGAAAGAAATGTCTGAAGCAAAGGCTTGAGACAAAAGCACGAACGAGACTTTTGATAAGTGATTTATTTCGTCTGGTTTAATTTGCACAGAATATTTTTGTTTTTTGTTGACGGAGGTACACGGTGCTACTGTAACAGTAGCTTGAGTGACTTGTGTTACCACAACGTGTGGTCTGACACCTTTCTGCTCGTGACCTTCAGCCCCAGCATTGCCCATGACAAAAATATCACCTTTCTTGATTTTAAGTGCCATTTTTTGCGTGAATTATAGCCTGTTGCTCCATGGCAACTCTCGTCCAAAATACTGTATCTGGTTCAGTCGATTTGACAGATCTTTTTTTAGTAATTGTCGTTTTCATATAAAAAGTATATCACAAATCCAAGAAGTTAGTGACGCCACTTCGTCTTTCAAAAAGGCAGTCACGTCCGCCTCCATCAATCTACTGAGTCAAACAAGAAACCTCTCACTGTTCCCCTTCATTTAGAATTAAAACCAGGCCTCTTAAACCAAATCCTAAAAGATGCAGATATTTCAAGAGAAACATTTAGGGAGTTGCAAATACAAACAAGAAAAAAGCCCTTGCGGGCTTTTTTCTTGTTTGTTTACTTGGCTTTAGTATTGCCGCATTGAGAGCTGTGCGTCTAATCGACGAATAAGATCGAGCACCACACTCACCACAATCAAAATAGTCGTTCCCCCAATCGCTAAGGCAGCGACTCCGGTAGCAAACTGTAGTCCAATTGGGAGTACAGCTACTAGCGCAAGGAAGGTCGCACCAACGAGCGTCAGACGAGTAATCAGGTTACCGAGGTATTCTGCGGTATGCGCACCTGGACGAATGCCGGGTACAAAAGCACCGTTTCGTTGTAGGTTGGCAGCTACTGCGTCAGGGTCGAACGTCACAGCGGTATAGAAAAAGGTGAAGAGGAATACTAATACGAAGTACGTAATACCGTAGGCAATCGGATTATTCACAAAGCCATTTACTGCCTCGGTCGCAGCCGGCACCCATGACAGGTTAAAGGCAGAGAGGATATTGAGCACCATTTGCGGGAACAAAAGAATTGATAACGCAAAGATAATTGGAATAACTCCGGCTTGATTCAAACGCATCGGGAGGAATGATGAACTACCACCGTAGGTAGCGCCACCACGACTCTGTTTAGCGTAGGTAATTGGTACCGGCCGTTCTGCTTCGGTCATTACTACTACTGCGTAGATGATAGCGAGGGCCAAGAATCCAAATCCGATGTACAGCGGAAGCTGTGACATATCGAAGGTGAAAATAAGCTGACTGACAGTCGATGGCAAAGTAGCTACGATACCAGCAAAGATGATGATAGACACTCCGTTACCAATACCGTACTCAGTCACCAGTTCACCCACCCACATGAGGAGAATAGAACCAGCCACAACCAATACGACGTTCACGGCAAAATCAAATGACGACAAGCCACTGATTACTCCCTGACTCTGCAAGAGCGTCAGGAAACCAAATCCTTGTAGCACAGCCAAGGGAAGCGACAACATACGACTGTATTGCGTAAACTTGGCGCGACCCGCTTCACCTTCGTTGGTATGGAGGTCTTTCATGGCTGGTGACATCACGGTCATCAACTGCATGATAATTGAGGCCGTAATAAATGGACCGACGCCCAACATCACAATCGAGAGGTTAGCCAATCCCCCACCTGAAAAGATGTTAAGCAAACCAAGAAACTGATTGTTAGAGAAAAACTGCTCAAGGACTGACTGATCTACTCCTGGAATTGGCACAGCGGCCAAGAGACGGAACACCACCAAGGCACCTAGGACAAATAACACGCGATTGCGGATAGCGGGTTCAGTAAAGATTAGTTTGATTTTTCGGAAAAAAGTTTGCATATAGGGTAAGTATACCTAAGCGACAACCTTTCCACCAGCTTTTTCTACCTTGGCTTTGGCGGTTTCCGAAACCATACAACCTTCGATAGTGACTTTTTTAGTAAGTTCCCCAGTGCCGAGAATCTTAATTATTGGTACGCGCTTACGGAAGGTTGAGACCGCTCCAGCATTCACCAGCGAGCGCGGAGATACGGTAGCGCCATTCTCAAAGTGCGCTTCGATAACGGAAACGTTGATCGGCATCACGTCCTTCTTTTCTTCATTGACTGTGCGGGCCCGGTTCTTGCCGTGTCCCCGGAGTTTTGGAATCTTTTTGATGAACTCGAGCATCTCAGAACGAGTACTGTTTCCAGTACGAGCAGTTTGCCCCTTTCCTCCACGACCTGACGTCTTACCACGCTTTCCACCGAGACCAATTCGCTTGGCGCTCTTTCGCTTGGTAGCCGGCTTTAATTCATGTAGTTGCATACGTTATTTTTTAAGCTGCTTAAGCGCTTCGACGGCAGCGCGGGCATTGTTAAGTTTGTTCTTACTGCGAGAGAAAATCTTGGCAGTAATGTCTTTTACTCCAGCGAGTTCGAGTACGGTACGGACAGACGAACCAGCAACCAGTCCACGACCCTTGGCTGGCATCATCATCACTTCACTCGACGCATATTTAACATGTACGTCATGAGGAATGTGACTGTCTTTGTTCATAGTCACTACGATCATATGTTTCTTAGCGTTGCGGATAGCTTTTTCGATAGCGAGTTGCGTGTCTCCGGCTTTACCAATACCTACCCCAACCTTACCGCGCTTGTCCCCAATCACCATAGCGACTGAGAAACTAAACCTGCGGCCACCACCCATCACGCGCGTTACGCGACGGATACTGATGATTTTTTGGTCAAATTCTGGCTTAGTTCGTTCTGGACGAGCACCACGACGGGGGCGGCGTTCATTGCGGCGGTTATCGCCTGCGGCTCCAGCTCCAGCGGCGCCCCGACGGGGACGAGTACCCGCGTAGGGGGTACCAGTGGTCGCAGGAGTAGTAGCAGGTGCATCGGTCGCAGGTGCCGCCACTGGCGGTACTGCTGTTGTTTCTGACGTAGTGTCAGTTGTAGCTTCCTGTGTCATATAAATAGTGACTTAAAAAATAATAATTTCCTCCTTTAATTAATCGAACTCTGCAGACCAAGAGAACTAGAAGGCAAGACCTTCAGCCCGAGCTGCGTCAGCAAGCAATGCAACGATACCTTGGTACTTGAAACCACCCCGGTCGAATACGACAGTCGTGATTCCAGCCGCCTTGGCTTTAGTAGCAATAGCAGTACCAGCAGCGACAGCGCCGACACTGGTAGTACCTGTAGTCTTGCGTGAATCAACAGCGGCGATAGTTACCCCAGCCACGTCGTCAATCAGCTGCGCGTAGACAAACTTGTTACTCTTATACACAGCTAGGCGAGGACGTGCTGCTGTACCTGAAACTTTCGCTCGAATACGGGCATGACGACCAGCTCTCTTTTCCACTTTATATTGTGATTTATTCATATATGAAGTAGCCTATACAGCTTTTTTACCTTGCTTGCGAATAATAAACTCACCACGGTATCTGATACCCTTACCTTTGTACGGTTCTGGCTTACGGACCTTGCGGACGTTTGCGGCAAATTGCCCCAGGGAGTCTTTGTCTGAACCAGTCAGCGTGATTGCTGACTTTTCAACTAAAGCAGTAATGCCCGCTGGTACCTCAAGTGGTACTGGGTGTGAAAATCCCACACTAAGTACCAAGTTCGGACCTTTGACTTCAGCGCGGTATCCTACCCCTTCGAGATCAAGTACGCGAGTAAAGCCTTCGGTTACTCCTTTCACCATATTACGCACGTGCGCAGCGTAGGTTCCCCACAAAGCCTTCGCCATGTCGGTTTCTTGCGGCACGATAGTAACAAAGCCATTTTCAATGTTGACTGCGACATCTTTTTTAATTTCTCGTGTGAGCGTGCCTTTCGGACCCTTCACCGTCAGTAGAGTATCCGCCATGGTGATTTCCACACCTGAGGGGATAGCTACTGGAATTTTTCCTAATCGAGACATATGTTTACCAGATGATGAAAAGTTGCTCCCCACCTACATTGGCTGCCCTCGCCTCATCGTTGGTGAGGATACCAGCTGGTGTAGATAAAATAAGCTTCCCTTGACCAAACTTAACGCGATGAATATCTGCTACTCCAGTATAAAGACGGCGACCTGGTTTTGAGATACGCTTCACACCACGAATTGAGTGTGCTCCGTGCTCATACTTTAGGGTCACTTCTAGAGTTTTCTTTGCTACGAGTCCTTTTGTAGACACTGCGCCTACGAATCCTGCCTGAGCGAGCTTGTCAGCTACTGCGTGACGGAGTTTTGAATATGGGAGTGAGACACTCTTTTTATTTACTGCGCCGGCATTTTTAAGCTGAATGATGAAGTCGCCGATTACGTCGCCTACCATGATGATTTTGTTATACCTGGTATATGTCCTTCATGAGCCGCTTCGCGGAAGCAAATACGGCACATATCGA
>JAYVHQ010000069.1:0-7608 GCA_043771035.1 Candidatus Kaiserbacteria bacterium
GAAAAAGAAAGTTGCGCAACATCATGGATTGAGACGAGACAGGAGGTTTAAAGTTATCTCGGAGTTACTTAATAGGTCCTAGATTGTTTCTATACTCCGCAATAATTTATTACTTATAAATATAATAAACGATATAGAAAATAGAATATAGAAAATTGAAGATTTATAAAACCCTAAACACTTTGTGTTTAGGGTTTTATTTTCTATATTTTACTTTTAAATATTCAATATCTTGCTTATGCAAGTACGGCTTTAATCCGTCTGATACCTGCAGATGAGGATTCTTCTTTAGTAATTTTAAATATGCCTTTAATATCTTCAAGTTTTTCTACGTGTGGTCCACCACAGAGTTCTCGTGAGACAACTGCCCCGTCGCTTGTTGTCATCGTGTAGACCTTCACTTCGTCGGGATAGCGATCCCAGAAACTGGCTTCGATAGTGGGGTCGGCCTCGGCTGCTGTTTTGGCTATCATGTCTATAGTCACTATCCCACCAGCCTTGATAGCGCCGTTTACAAATTCCTCTACAGCCGCGATTTGCTCTGGTGTCATTTTTTCACCATGGGTGAAGTCATAGCGGAGACGTTCACCGGTGATATTAGACCCGGCTTGGTGTACATGAGTACCAAGTATTTGACGCAGCCCAGCGAGCATAAGGTGAGTCGCCGAGTGGTATTGTACAACTTGCTCTGAGCTATCAGCTAATCCCCCTTTGAATTTTTGCTCGGCACCAGCTCGGGATAGGTTGCGGTGTTCATCCATCAGGGTATTGAATACCTCACGTTCTACAACTAAGCCCTTTTCAGCGGCGATTTCTTCAGTGAGTTCAATTGGGAAACCATACGTCGTGTACAGTTCAAAAGCATTTTGTCCTGAGATTGCTTGTTTCGTAGTAGGAGCCACGGATTTATCAATCACTTTCTTGCCGTCCACCTCCTTACTTACTACATGTATTTGTAGGGTAATTTTATTAAATTGTTTAAGGCCAGCTTCGAGTGTCTTGCGGAACTGCTCTTCTTCTTTACTAATAGCGTCAATAATTTCTGTCTGCTTACTAGCAAGATTTGTGTAGTGCTCTTTGTAGGTGTCAATTACACTTTGTGACAACTCAGCAAACGTACCAGCTGGGATACCAATTTTGTCAGCGTACCTGACAGCCCGCCGTAATAAACGACGCACAAAGTAGCCTTGGTCGGTATTGCTTGGCAGCACATCGTCTCCAATCATAAAGACAGCCCCGCGGATATGGTCGGTAACGATTCGATAGGCTAATTCGTTTGCGGTATACACCGTACTTGATAATTGTTCAATTTTTGCCACGACTGTGTGCAGCAAGTCCACCATAAATACGTCGGGGTTAGCAATAGCTGCCGCCGCAATCCGTTCCAGTCCACCACCAAAATCAACGTTACTTTGTGGTAACTTAGCGAATGAACCATCGACTTGTTTTACATACTCAATAAACACCGAGTTACCGATTTCAAGAAATTGCCCAGAATCACTATTAGGGTGTGCTGCTAGCTTGCCATAGACCGGATGAGTTGCTTGTTCTGGACCAAAGTCATAGAAAACTTCACTACAGGTCCCCCCAATTTCACCAACGGGCATATTAGCTGGTTTACCAGAGCGACTCCACCAGTTTTTACTCGCATCATAGTGAAAAATCCGCCCGCCTTGCATCCCAGCCTTGTAGCCATCATCTTCTGAACCAATATATACATCAGTGGCTTCAATTCCCCGCTCGGCAAATAATTCCTTCCATAGATTAATGGCAACTTCATCACGGGGAATGCCGAGTGATTCATCGCCCGCAAATACCGTCACATAAATACGCGCTGGATCAAGTTTTACTTCATCAACGAGGAAGGTAAAAAAGAATCGTAGTTGTTCAGTTTTGAAATAGTCGCCAAGTGACCAGTTACCCAGCATCTCAAAAAAAGTCGTGTGGCGATTATCCCCTACCTCTTCGATATCATTTGCCCTAAAACATTTTTGCGAGTCAGTAATACGGACACCAAGCGGATGTTTTTCCCCCATCAAATACGGAATTAGTGGCTGCATTCCACTACCAGTAAAGAGTGTAGTTGGGTCATTTTCTGGTACCAGGCGTGCTGAAGGCATCACGGCGTGACCGTTTGCTTTCATAAATGCTAAATACCGCTCCCGAATCTCGTTTCCTGACATAGAAAATAACTACCTAATAACAGTGCTACTATAGCAAATTCTCGCTATTTTGCGAATGATACTCAGATATAGATTACATAAAAGAAACCGCGGCGCACTGGTGTGTACGCCACGGTCAAAATTCTAACGCCCTCTAAACATGCCTGCAGCTGCCATGGCATCTGCAACTCGTCCTATCTTCTCAAGCTGCAACCGTTCGCGTTCAGCTTCAGTGAGTTGGTATTCAGTCTGAACGCGCGTTCTGTCAAGCGAACCCGGCAACGTTTTCTCGAACTTTTGCTCAAGGTAATTTAGAGCAGCTTTTTTAGTTTTGAAAACGGTACCCACTTCATTGTTAGAAAATCTTCCACAGTAGTAAACCATGCGCCCTTTCCAACGTGGTGCAAAGTGAACCCCCGTGACCATTCCGCGGATGAGTTGCCATTTCTTCGCGTCAGCAATCCAGATAGGTGTACCAGGCTCAAAGTAATTTTGTGGGAAATCACTCTGAGCCCATTCTTCTTCATCTTTACGTGATACATATAGACCAAGTCTGTCTCGCTCCTGAAACTTCGTCACTTTTTCAGCTTCAAGTCTGATACTTTTTTTATCCGTAAGTAGCTGTTCATGACGTATTCGAGCAGCATGTGCATCACGAACAGAAATCGATTCATCCTGGAATCTCATTTCAAGTATTGAAAGCGCCTCCACGTAGGCTCCTTCAAAATCTAAGTGCGGTTGCTTGATTCCATCACGTAGTACACGAAAGCTGAAATTCAAATTCAACTTATAAGATTCACCCTTGAGCTGACTTTCAAAAGCGCGAGAGAGAGCATCTTCGGAGCTTTTGTCATCTCGCAATTCGATTTGACTGATCAAGGTTGGAACTATTGTTCCAACAGTTGTTACGCCATAAACTCTTTGACCAAGTTTGACTGGTAGCATTATCATGTCCTCCATCTGTAAAGGTTCTATTACTACCCCAAATTCGGCAGCTTGTGGACTACTGTACAGAATATCTAAGTAATTGCAACGATTATGATTACCGTTACTTCGTAGCTTTAATAAACGCTTCAATATCGGCTTCTAGTAAATCTAGACCCTCATCAAAGGCGGCAGATTTTGAGACGTCGATGCCGATTGATTTGAAGATTTTTTCGACTGAGGCATGGTCACCGGCGGTCAGGAAGGTGTCGACTTTGGTGGCGTAGTCATGATTGTCCATGTATCGTTTGAACATAATAGAACTAGCTAAATTTCCAAATGAATAGCTATACTGGTAGAAATACATGCGGTAGTGGATTTTTGCGATAACGTTATAGCCGTCAGTTTCGTTAAAGTCGATAGCCGAACCACAGTAGTCAGTAAAGTGACGCACGAGACACGCCGCCATTTCTTGCCAGGTCATAGCGCCTTCGCGTCTAATTGTTTCGTGGATTTCAAGCTCGGCTTTATAGCGGGCGATACACATCACAATCGTGTTTATTTTGTCACAAATTTGGGTGTTGAGCATAGCGGTACGTTGCTGACCCTCAAGTTGCGCTAGCAGACGATGACTGACTACTGATTCGAAAAATGTACTAGCTGTCTCTGCAGTAACAGTAGAGTGATCCTGGTAGAGTAATGGTTGTAGTTTACTGCGGTAGGCGTGGACTGCGTGCCCCATCTCGTGTGCGAAGGTGCTGACGGCTTGAAAATCACTGCTGTGGTTAAGGAGAACTAAGGTTGGCATATTCGTGCCGCTAGAACAGAATGCTCCGCCTCCTTTACCTTGTTTTGGATAGACATCAATATTTCCGCGCTCGAGCATCTCGTCAAAAATCTGTCCGTAAATCGGATTAAAGTCATAAAATGAATCGCGGCAAATTGTGGTAGCGGTATCAAAATCAATTTTTGGTAAGGCTTCGCCAAAATCATCACGGTCAATAAATGATAGTTTCTTACCAGCTAGTTTTGCCTTGTGAGCAAAGAATTTACGAGTTAGTTTGTACCCTCGATTAGAAATAGCTGCCACCAAAGCTTCGAGACTATTTTCAGTCATGTCGTGTCCAAGGACAGTGGCAGAATACGGTTTTTTAAAGCCGCGCAGCTCGTCGTTGATTTTTTTGTCAGTTATTACGGCATTGAGTTCGTTTTCTGCAATCGGACCTAGCTTTTTAAGTGCGTCGGCACAGGCGACCCACATGATGTGACGCTCTTTTGGAGGCAGATCCATAAACTGCATCAAAGCACCATTAAGGGGGACGTCTTTACCTTTATATTTAATTGAGGTAGCACCTAAAATCTTCTCAGTTCCTGATACCCACATACTACTTGAGGTCTGTGATTTTAAGTTGAGAATTTTTTCCTCTGGTTCACTAAGGTTGTATTTGGCTGTTTCAAAAATACCTGCCAGATAGTGGTGGTACAGTGCAAACTTTGCGTCTTTAAGAATTTCCTTTTGTAATTTCGTCGGAATTTTACCAATCGCTAATTCAAAAAACACTAGGGTGTTGCCGGTTTTAGTCAGCCTAGCTTCCATTTGATTGAGTTTCTTTTGCGCTACCGTATCTGCTGAGTTAAGGGCTAGTCTGTATGAATAGTAATAGGCTGGCTTATAGCCGACTAACTCACTTAATTTTAGTGCGTCAACTAGGGCTGGGAATAGTTTTGCGGCAGAGCTGGTAAAATCTTTCTTGGCATATTTTTTAACAAAACTACTGACACCTAGCTCGTAGGCCAGTATGTCTTTCTCGATCTGGGGGTCGTTTTCGGATTTGTAGTAGTGGGTTTTTAGATCCCATTCAGTTTTAATGGTTTTTAAAGCTGGCAGTACTGATGTGGGGGTGTATTTAAAATTTTGGCTCTTGGGCTTTTTTGATGTCATAGATGAAATTCTTGTATTCGGTAAAGACGTGATTAAATTCGGAAAGTAGTTGCCCGGTCAGGCGATTGTTTATAACATTAGCGATTGTTTGATAGACCTCGATTCGTTCATCGAGGTTTTTACCAAAATCTGTCAGGAAACGGTTGTGGTCATCATAGTAATCCTCAACGGATGTTCTAAAGTTGTGAGTTTTGTCGGCCGCTGCAATCATAACTGCTTCCATTGGTCCGTTTTTGAGTTGCTTGGCGTAATTTTTCTTACGATCTACCCACGATAGTGTCCTCTCCCCTTCTGTTTTCTTTTCGGTCAGGGCGTCTACTATTGTCGCTACGGTACCACCAAAGTCTTCTGTTAGTTCAGCGAATGTATAATCAGTATCCTCAAGTGTGTCGTGGAGCAAAGCGGCGATAATCACATCTTCATTATCCGTATATTCAGTGAGGAGCATTGCCACCGAAAATAAGTGTGTGACATAGGGGTACGGCAGTGATCCTTTACGTGTCTGTTCATGATGTAAGACAGTTGCCGCCCTAATTGCTTGTTCGATACGAAAGGAGTACATAAATGTTTTAAAAACTAAATAATCCACCTGACCCAGACCTTCGCTGACCTGGGTTCGGTGCTCGATTGTCGTTTGCTGCACGCAATTGTTCAGACTTTAAATCACGGGTTACTTGTTCAAGGTTTTTTGTTAACTGACTTACATTACGTACATATTCAACTGATTTCTTTTGTGCGATTTCTAACTGGTCATCATTTTCTTTTTTTTTAGTTTGCACACGCTTCAAATCATTTTCTTGTTCAGCTAGTTTTGCTTGTTCTCGTTTTACTTCTTTCTCCTTTGCTTCCAGAGCTTCTTTTGCACGTTTTATATCATTAGAGGCAGCTAATAGGCGTTGTTCATCACGCTTTGCTCTTTGTTTCATTGTAGCAATTGTGCGCTCGAGTTCAGATTGGCGACGTTTTTCAGTGTCTATGTCACTTTTCATTTTGTAAAGATTGTCAATAGCCATAGCGGTTGTTATCATTTTTTATAACCTTCACTTTCTAATATAGCACGTTTTTTAGCCTCGCCACCACGATTATATCCACCAAGTCCCCCATCGCTACGAATAACTCTGTGACAGGGGATGGATAGGTCGTAGTTGGCAGCCATGATATTAGCTACTGCACGCGCCGCCTTCACATTTCCCGCTTTATCTGCTACTTGTTTGTAGGTCATGACTTTACCAGCAGGTATGACTTTTACGATGGCTTGGACTTTTTGAGTAAAAGTGGGCATAAGGGTTCAATAGTTGCAAAGTTGCATGGATATCCATCCTTGCGAGCTTGTTAAGTAACTCAAAAAATTTGTTGATGAATCCCTGGATTGCTTCGTACCTCGCAAAGACGAAGTACGACAACTAACCCTGCAACTGTTTAATTTTGTATTTTTGAGCGGTGGATGGATTGGAGTTTCTGGCCACAGGCTGCTCGGTAAGGGCAGTATTCGCAGTTTGGGCCACTGTCGGGATAATTATCACTCCCAAGGCATTTTTTGATGTCGTGGAGGGTATTCTTAAGCCAGCTGTTATCGCCCTCGGTTGGGATGAGGGTGGTTTCGAATGTGAGCGTGTTGTTAAAACCAGCTGCTGACTTCAGAGCATTGGCATAGACGAAGTAGCCAGTTTTATTAACGGTAAAGCCCATCTTCTCTAAGAGCCACTGATAAATACCTATTTGACGAGCATATTGGTCAGCCCAACTAGAATCAGCGAGGGTTGTGATACTTCCCTCTTTGCTGGTCGCTTTATAATCAACAACAATCAGTGAGCCGTCACTGTGTTGCCAGACATCATCAATACCACCCGAGACAACAAGTCCAGTTTCAGGGTCAAGATACATGAGTCCAACAAACGGATCACGCCAAACATGGAGGTCCTTGTGCTTAAAAGGGACAGCATCAATTTTGTACTGTTCTATTATCGGGTGTTTAGTGCCTGCTGCGCGATGAACGTCAAATTCTTTTTTAAAGAGTTCATCGACAGCGATGTTGAGATTAAATGACGGCATCCCTGGACGTTTGGTACCTAGTTTGTTATCAATGTAAAAACAACGCGGGCATTCAAGATAGAAATCGATTTTTGAACGTGAAAGTTTCCACTTAGCGCCGCCATAGTTCCATTCGGCTGCGCGGTTTGGGTTGTATTTTTTTGTATATTCAGCCATGTTGTGAATAGTATATCATGGACAACAAACGACGTGGATTGCCACACTAGTTTACGCTTCGCTACAACTAGTTCGCAAAGACGGACAGACGCAAAATGCCTTTACTGTTCGCAAAGACGTTCGGGTGTTTTTGCATTTTTTGAGCGATAGCGTAGCAATCCACTTTGCGCAAAACAAAAAATCCCGTAAGGGATTTTTTGTTTGAGTTGTAAGTCAACTCAATTTTGTAAATTTGTTTCAGAAAAGTGGGGCTAAAGAAACAATCTAGGACCTAAAACAGCAAAACCACCGCTCAACAGAGCGGTGGTTTTGTGATTATCTAATTCGTATGGTTAATAAACGAGTTAGATGTCCGCATTGTGCCTCACTGCG
>JAYVHQ010000070.1:0-2180 GCA_043771035.1 Candidatus Kaiserbacteria bacterium
GACTTTATGAGAAGCTTTGCTTCCATAAAGTGGACAGTTTCTGTAGGAAATACCTGCTATTTTGAAAAAATAGTGATAACCTGAACAGTTTCTGTAAGAAAGGAATGAAGCGAATGCGCAATGACTGCGGCAATCCACGCCGGCACCCTCTGTTAAGTAAAGTCCTAAACTGATTAAAACAACTGAGCGTGATTACCAATATCAATCATTTGACAAACAAACACATCTTTCTGGATTTCGTAAATTAGTAGTATGTCAGGTGATATATGACACTCCCGGTAGCCGAGTACATCACCTTGGAGAGCATGATCTCGATATTGTTCAGGCAACTTCACACCACTCGCCAATTGCTCAATGATGTAAGCCAGTTTCTCCTGTTTAAAACCCTTAAATTGTCGCACCCGCTTTAATGACTTCAAAAAACGTCGGGTGAAGACAATGCGATATTTCATACATTATCGTTTTAAGTCCAAATCTTTGAAAAGTTCATCAAGGTCATCATAGCGCTTTCCGTGTTTCTTTGCCCACGCACTTTCTTTTAGCAACGTCTGCTCGTACTCAGGGGTATAACCATTTTCAGTACGAAGAGCAACGGGCACAGACTGTGTCCGTACCGCGCTATGCAAATAAAACTTGATTGCACGCGACATATCTAATCCATTGGCTGCGAATACCTTTCTAGATTCCTCCTTAAGTTTAGAATCTACTCGAACTTGGATTGTTGATTGTGTTGTAGCCATAATAATCTTAGTATAGAACTTGTAGTGACAATGTCAATACAAAACGTGGATTGCTTCACTACCGTTCGCAAAGACGACCATGACTAAAGACCTTGCCACTTGTCCGTCTCCGCCATCTTCCGTCTTTGCGAGGTGAGAAAGTGCCTACGCACTTTCGCAAGACTCATTCAGCTTGTTTAAGAAGCAAAGCGTAATAAACGAGCGAATGAGTGGACAGCCTCTGTAAGAGGAGTAGCGAAGTGAAATGACGCGGCAATCCACGCCGCCTTGCTGCATCTTTGCGTGAGAAAGTCTGGGAGACTTTCGCGAGTGGTTGCCAGCTATTTTGCATAAAATAGCGACAACCTGAACAGCTTCTGTAAGAAGTCGCAACTGAAGCAATCCACTTCCATGTAGCGAAAGCGTAGGAGAGTCCAAGGCGGCAGCACGCTAGTGCTCGCCTTGGACTTTCCTAGGCTGTAGCGGAAGACATTAAATACGCATAAACTCCAATAGACTCAAAGAAGTCCCTTTCCTTGCAAAATGTCCTAAATGTCCTTATAATACAAGTGTCTTTAAGCTATCAGACATGATAAAACTATCAAAGACATCAATACGACATGAACTCAAATAATCAAAACGACAGTCTCATATACCTCAAACGTTTGTCTGCAAATGATGACTATTATAATATCGTTTTCAAAAAGACAGAGCGTGTCGCATCTGCCGTCTTTTACATTTTAGCCCACGTAGAAATTACCGACCGAACCAAAGTCCACTACAACAACCTAAGCGACAAAGCGATGGCGCTGCATGAGTCCGTCATCGCGTCCCTCAACTTATTTGAATACGAAGTGAGAGACAAGATCTATCCAGTGCAACAAGCCCTCGTCGTTTTACAAAGCGCCCTGCACTTAGCCCAAGCTGCCAAACTAATCACCCCCGACATGGAGACAGTAGTAGGGGAGGAGACTGACATTGTCTTAAGGTACATCCGCAATCACTATACCAATCCCGCAGCTAACTCAGTTTCAATATCACCGACCGAGCCTAAAGCCAAGTCCGCACCGAGGGTCCCGCGCCGTACTCGTCCCAATATCCCAGCTAACGACTTCAGCTCCGACGCCGTCTTAGTCTACAGTGACCTATCCGACCGCACTTCCCGCATCAAGACTGTCCTTGACGCCAAGCCCGAAGCCACCATCAAAGACCTGTCCGATATCATTACCGATGTGAGCACAAAGACAATTCAAAGAGACTTAAACAGTCTCATAGCCAGCGGTGAAGTTATAAGACAAGGAGAAAGACGTTGGTCTAAATACTCCATTAATAAATAAAAGACAAGGTAAAATTGTGGACACCGCGGTGTCCGCTTTTTTAATGTCTTTTATAAAAGACACGTTACGTCTAGGCGACGCACAGCGCGGCAATCCACATCGTCCGTCACCCATCCGTCTTTGC
>JAYVHQ010000071.1:0-9435 GCA_043771035.1 Candidatus Kaiserbacteria bacterium
AAAGATGTGGCAGCAGCAGCGGTCTTGATTGCAGCAACGACAGCACTTATTGTCGGCTTCTTTATTTTTGGACACTACGTTTTAGATACGCTCTAATACTTTTCATAACTTTGTAATTTATTAAATAAAAAATCAGGGGGGTCGGCACAGGTGCCGCCCCCCCCTTTTTTTTTATAAACGCACTTCATGCGTGAAAGTGCATCCCGCCGCCCTCATTTTTTTGAGGTGAGGTGACAACATCTCGCCCCTTGAAATGAGATCAGTAACTTCAGCCAGAGTAAAGTACCTGACTTCCTCCCCCTCATTTCCTTGGTCAAAGGGGTTAATCAGGCCAATCTGGTCAATTGAAACAGTCGCTTCAAAGAGCAGCGACCAGTGACCACTTAGGTAATTCCTCCACTCGTGCTGGCCATGAAGCTCAGTGTAGGCTTCTTCTGGCAAACGAAGTCCAGTCTCACCTTGATTTTCCCTCATGGCTGTTTGAAGTGGTGTTTCACCAGTTTCTTTGTGGCCCGCTGCCAGTTTCCAAAGAGGGTTATTTTTGTTGCGGTCGATTACAAAAATATAACCGACGACTTGCCCTTCTGGGGAGATAACCTTATTGATAACAAGCGACGACCAGTCGTCATTAGGATTGACAACGTTCAACATGATATTTCCTTTTTGAGTGAGGAAGCGACAGAACGCTTCTACTTCAAATCATAACATTATATATTGATTTGTCAAAATATGTCGTGGTAACTCCTAGACATAGTGGTCATTTAGTAATAATAACGTCTTTGCGAGTCCGCAGACGAAGCAATCCAGAAACCGTCTGATTTGACTCTGTATTACCACACCTGCGTGCTTGCAATGAAGTTCTAAATGCGAGTAGTTGCTTGTCACTATCTTTTCTCCGATACTAACGCTGTCGATTTTGTAAGATAGGAGTATACTTTGAATATATGAACTTTAAAAAATTGTTTGACTATTCACAGCCCTTGGTAGCAGCGATGACGTTATTTGTCATTACCCTTATTGGGTTAGCGTTTTTTGGGTCGCAGGTGATTTATAATTTGAAATTAGCTGACGATACCATTGAAGTCACTGGTTCAGCAAAGGAATCAGTTGTTGCTGACACGGGGAGACTGGTGATCAATCTTGAGGCAAAAACAGGCATGTTTGATCAGGAGGTAGGAGTGAAGAGTTTGGAAACAGCAGTTGGAGTAATTACTAAATATTTGAACGACAAAAAGTTGTCTGACATCGAGACTCCGGCGGGAAATAACAACGCGACCTACTACTATCCAGAGCGAGGTGAAGCTGTCCAGACAGGCTACTCGATTACTCGGAGCATTATCGTTCGGGGGAGTGATTTGGATGCTCTCAAGCAAATGACAAACAACACATCGCCACTTTCTGGTAACGGGTACACGGTGTCGGTAAATGGTTTGGAGCTAACGTATAGTAAGCTCGATGCCATGCGGGTGAAGCTACTCTCGACGGCTATCGCTGATGCGAAAGATAGAGCCGACGCCATCGCCTCAAATTCAGGTCGAAGTGTCGGTCCACTCCGTAATGCTGTAGGCGGAGTAGTGCAGGTGTTGTCGCAAGGAAGTGTGGAAGTGAATGATTATGGTTCGTACGATACGAGTAGTATGAATAAAGAGGTGATGGTAACTGCCCGGGTGACGTTTGGGCTGGAATAAACTTAAAATTAGGTATAGGTCGGCGCTTCCTCTGGATTGCTTCAGGGCTTCACTTCGTTACTCCCTTCGCAAAGACGAAACCGGATGTTACCTACACATATTTTGTGTTTTGTAACCATTTCGCATATGGGTCGGCAATAAGATAGACCAGTACAATGAAGGATTGTAATGGGACACGTTACTACGTAATCATCCGTATTACCCTGAAACTATTGGTTTATTAGCACAGAGTCCATCAACTAACCCCATAGTCAGCCAAAAGCTTCCAAATGTTTGGCTGCAAATTTCACTTTTCTCGTCGACATATCTCGATATGCCTTCTCAAAAACTGTAATTTTCGCACAAAATTTGAAACTTTATGATCTGACAGAGGGTTAGTGGACGAGCTCTTAAACATAAAAATATATGGATGAGCAAAAAAAGAACATGGATCATAAGAATCCATCAGCGACTACACAAAATACCGATCCTAAAAAGTCGGATGATGCAAAAAATCAAAAAATGTAGTCGAGCAAAAAATTACCTACTTGTAGGTGATTTTTTGTGTGGGGGTGGATACTTTTAACGCTATTAAAACCATATAAACTTAGCTATATTTTTCTTAGTACCAGTCTTAGCTGTAGGTATAGCTACTATTAGCTATAATAGGAGTATTACCAACAGGTAATCATCATTCATATTATTTAAATATGTAAATATACTATGTCAAAAAAATATATTGCTGAGTTTGTCGGAACGTTTGCATTAGCTTTTGTAGTGTTGGCAGCAGTGGCACAGGTTATTCCATTGCCAGTAGCTGTGCCAGTAATTGCGGGTTTAACTTTAGGATTGTTTGTCTACACTATCGGCGCTTTGTCCGGTTGCCACATTAATCCCGCAGTGACGATTGGTTTGTGGTCAGTGCGAAAAATTTCGAATAAAGATGCGATCAGTTACCTTTTGGCGCAAGTATTCGCTGCTGCGGTTGCGATTGTAATAGCACGCACTTTAGGTATGGAGCTTCCATCCGCTCCGACGACCTCATTTATGGCGCCACTGTTTTTTGCTGAAGCTCTCGGCGCGTTCTTCTTTGCTTTTGGGATTGCCGGAGTGGTCTACGGTCGGGTATCTGACCAGATGTCTGGTTTAGTAATTGGTGGTTCACTTACCTTAGGTATCTTGATTGCACTCGCTTCTGGTTCAGCGGGGATTCTCAATCCGGCAGTCGCCTTTGCGCTTAACTCATTGTCACTGGTGTATATTCTCGGTCCAATTCTCGGCGCTGTGGTTGGATTTAACGCGTACAGGTGGCTTGTGGGACAAAAATAGTAAACGACTCTGAAGTAGAGAAGTTGAAAACATAAGCCTTCGGGCTTTTTGTTTTAGTTTGGGTGCTATTTTGAAAAAGAGCCTAGGTGCGTTACGATAACCTCATGCAAAATCCTGGAGAAAAATTAGTAGCTGAATTGGCTACCGAAAGAAAAGAATTACGCCGTGATGTTGTTTTGACGTTGATTGCTTTTATGGGGTTATTTTTTGGTGTTTACGCTCAATATAATGGGCTTCCCAGTTGGTATGAGTCGGTTGGGTTTCTGGTAGCATATTTGGCGGGTGGTTTACCTGCGGCTTACGGAGCGCTGCAGAATTTATTTAAAGGTTCGCTAGATATTGATTTACTGATGGTGCTTGCTGCCGTGGCGGCGGCACTAGTGGGTGCGCCGCGTGATGGGGCAATCTTGCTCTGTTTGTTTAGTTTGGCTGGAACTCTGGAAGCCTATGCTTTGGGGAGTACAAAAAAGGCGGTTGTAGCTTTGATGAAACTGAGGCCGGACGAAGCTAATGTTGTAGAGCTGGGCGGGCAGACTAAACGGGTAGCGGTTGAAACGCTAGAGGTGGGGAATAGAGTAATTGTAAAGCCAGGAGAACGGATTCCGGTCGATGGAATAATCGAAGTGGGGACGAGTAGTCTGGATCAATCAAGCCTGACAGGGGAGTCTGTCCCGATTGATAAATCAGCAGGGGATAACGTATTTGCGGGTACGGTTAATGGTTACGGTGTGCTGACGGTGCTTGTTACTAAAACAGCCAGTCACTCGACTTTGGCGGCGATGATTAATTTGGTAACTGAGGCGCAAGCGAAGCGGTCACCAAGCGAACGATTTTCTGATTGGTTCGGAGAGCGATATACTATTGTAGTGTTAGTCGGGAGTGTGTTGGGGCTTGGGTACTTTTTTATCGTTGGCTATGATATGGCAGAAGCTTTTTATCGCGCCGCCACCCTGCTTGTGGTTGCTAGTCCGTGTGCGATTGTGATTTCGGTGCCGGCAGCAATATTGTCGGCTCTGTCGGCCTCAGCTCGTCGGGGTATGTTGTTTAAAGGCGGTGCAGCGCTTGAGCATTTTGCTAAAGTTAGTATTGTAGCCTTTGATAAAACGGGGACGCTGACTACTGGTCATATGGAGGTTGTGTCCGTGCACGCAATCGCGGTTGATGAAATCGAGCTGCTTCGGATTGCTGCGGCGGTAGAAGCACACTCGGAACACCCGCTCGCTCGTTCTATCGTGAGTTACTCCAAAGAGCACGATGTTGCGAGTCTCGATGTCACTGATGCGGTAGCCGTACCTGGTAAAGGAATGCAAGCTGCAGCCGCCGGTGTTACGTACTCGGTCGGTAACAGGGCGCTTCTTAGTGATATGAACGTCGCCATTGACGCTACAACGGAGCAGTTACTTTCTCAGTTTGAAGCAGCTGGGCAAACGACTATTATTGTCGCCAGTGATGTCGTGCTCGGGATATTTGCCATTGCAGATACTGTGCGTAGTTCAGCTAAACAAGCCATTAGTGATCTAAGGACGGCTGGTATTAAAAGGATAGTGATGGTCACGGGTGATAATACGCAAGTGGCGCACGCTGTTGCTAAAGCAGTCGGTATTTTTGAAACCGATGTGTACGCACAGTTGTTGCCGGCAGATAAAGTCAGAGTAGTTGAAGAGTTAAAGTTAGAAGGTCAGGTCGCTTTTGTTGGTGATGGGGTTAACGACGCCGCTGCTTTGGTAACTGCAAACGTCGGTATTGCTATGGGGACAGTTGGGAGTGATGTAGCACTGGAAGCAGCTGACGTTGCCTTACTGTCTGATGATTTAGCTATGATTGTCAAAGCGAGATTACTGTCGCTTAAAACGAATGCCATCATTAAACAGAACTTGATTTTCGCCTTGGGAATTTTGTTGCTTATGGTTGTGACTACTGTTTTCTTTTATCTACCACTACCACTTGGGGTAATTGGACATGAAGGCGGGACGCTGCTTGTCGTCCTTAATGGACTAAGACTTCTTTTGCAAAGGTAATCTACACTACACAAACTGGCACGCTTATTTGTTTCGCCATAGTATATTCCTCACCGTACTATGCTACTAAACACTATTGTAGTGTTATACCATCACCAATTAACCCCGCCCGTGTCTTTGTTAAAACATTCCGCCTCAGATGAATGTTTGTGGCAATCCACGACCTGAACGTGGATAGTCACGCTGAGGCTCGTAAAGACGGAGCGGTACTTACGGGTCGGTTTAATTGGAAATGGTATTACTTTTGGTACCTGTAGCCAAATAAACAAGTATTGAAATATATTTCTTCTTCATACGGCTCTATGGTGAGTGACGAGTGATTACTAATAATTATTATTTTCTATGACAACTATCATTAACAGCCCTGGTGAAACAAAAGACAGTGGTGTCGGCGCTTCCCTGGTCTTAATGTTTGCCCTAGCGGCTGTGGTAATACTTGGGGTGATGTACGGTCTTCCAATGTTAAGAAATAACACAACTGACCCCGGAACAACTATAAACGTTCCAGATTCTATTAAAGTTGATGTGAATACGGGAGAAGCCGCTCAGTAACCTGTGAATTTTTATTAATTGTAATTAATCAAATTAGCATATGACAGGAATTTTATTGTGGATAGTTTTAGGAGGAATAGCTGGTTGGATTGCATCATTAATTATGAAAACAGATGGCCAGCAAGGCATACTATTGAATGTTATTGTTGGTATTGTCGGTGCTATGATTGGCGGATTCATATTTGGTACTTTAGGTGAGTCGCCAGTAACTGGTTTTAATTTTTACAGCTTGATGGTAGCTGTAGCTGGGGCAGTGGTGCTCCTTTTCGTAGTCAAAGCCGTACGTAATTAAGTTATTCTATAACGTATCTCAGTTAAAAATCGCCCTAGCTATGCTGGGTGATTTTTATTTTTATCTTACTGGGGTAGTGGTATACTTGTGAAAATGAAGTCATACCGAGAACGTTTATGGGATATAAGAAAAGTACTGAATCTGCTCATGCTCACGGTATTGGCAGGTAGTTTGAGTGTGACTATTTTTTTAATGGCGAGAGCTCTTTTGCTGGAGTCGACCAGAGATGAATTTTCACTAGATATTGATATGACATATAAAAATTCTGACTTTTCTATTGATGAGAGAATCCAAAACCTTCTGAGTCAAATGACTCGGGCTGAAAAAATCGGACAGATGGCCTTGGTAGAAAAAAATAGTGTGACTGAACTCAGCGATATCGCTACGTACGGACTCGGGGCTTTGCTTAGTGGGGCGGGCTCTAAACCAGCTACTAATACGTCTCAGGGTTGGTTTCAGATGACGTCAGAGTATAAGACAGCTGCTCTAAACTCACGTCTGGCAATCCCGATTCTATATGGAGTAGATGCAGTGCATGGTCACGCACTGGTGCCGGGAGCGACAGTGTTCCCACACCAGATTGGTTTAGGTGCGACGGGAGACGCAGATTTGGTAGAAAAAATTGGCAAAGCCACGGCCGTAGATTTAATAGCGACCGGAGTTAACTGGAATTATGCCCCGAATCTTGATCTACCAACTGACATCCGCTGGGGGCGGATGTATGAGGCGTTTTCTGACGACCCACTGCTCACGGCTCGTTTAGGGGCAGCGTATGTTCGGGGGTTGCAAGCGACAACCACAAATAATGCTATTCCGGTACTAGCAACCTTGAAACATTTTACGGGCGTTGGGGGAATGCAGTGGAATAGTTCACTTAATAAAAACTTTAAAATTGATCAGGGGGTTACACCGGCTGATGATGTATTACTACAGTCTACCTACTTGCCCCCCTTTAAAGCAGCGATTGATGCGGGAGCGTTATCGGTGATGATTGGGTTGCATATGTACGGCGACGGCAAAATGATTGCCAATAAAAACATCATCTCAGGCGAGCTTAAAAATAATTTAGGCTTTACTGGTTTTGTAGTTTCGGACTGGTATGGCTTGTATGAAAATGCCGGTAATAAATTCATTGCAACGGTTCGGGGTATAAATGCCGGGGTTGATATGGTGATGTTACCCTTTGACTACAAGACCTTTATTCAGCATATGACGTGGGCGAATAGACTGGGATTCATATCTGATGAACGGATTGATGATGCCACGCGCAGAATTCTGCGCGCCAAGTTCGCGATGGGTTTGTTTGACGGGGTATCTACAACAACACAACAGCTAGGTAGTCACCGCGGGCTCGCCAGACAAGCGGTCGCGCAATCACTAGTGCTGCTTAAAAATGATGCCAGCGTGTTGCCACTAAAGAGTAATGTGCAGCATATTAGAGTGGCGGGGAGTGCCGCTGATAATGTTGGACTACAATCGGGTGCTTGGACCGTAGAATGGCAGGGTGTTGACGGTAACTGGCTTCAAGATGCTACGTCAATTTTAGCCGGTATAAAAGAACAGGTGTCTCCTGTGACCTTAGTTGAATATAGTCAGACTGGTGAATATAATGCATCGACCAAAAAGGCCGCTATAGGCATCGCGGTTGTGGGAGAAAAACCATACGCTGAAGGCTGGGGCGATCGCGCTCATCCGATTCTTTCAAATGAAGACCTGCAAGCAATACAGAATCTTAAAAAAAGTGCAAAGCAAGTAGTTGTGATTATAGTTTCAGGGCGCCCGTTATTAATTGCTAACGAAATAGATTCATGGGATACCGTGGTGGCGGCCTGGCTCCCGGGTACCGAAGGAGCGGGTGTGGCAGATGTGTTGTTTGGTCGTATGCCATTTATGGGGACTTTGCCGGTACCGTGGCCAAAAACAGCGGAGCAGTTACCGGTAACTCATGATGGACAGACGGCTGATGGTAGTCCGGTTTTGTTTCCGCGATACAGCGGATTGAGCTATTAATATGTCAAAGCAAACCCCAAAAATTTCACCAATATGGGATGTTGTTGTTATTGGTGGTGGTCCAGCTGGTATGACGGCCGCTACCTCCGCGGGTGCGCGGGGCAAGTCCGTCCTCTTACTTGAGAAAAATCCCGGATTAGGTAAAAAATTGCTCATTACAGGTGGCGGTAGATGTAATGTTACCAACAACAAACCGGTTGTCCGCGAGATGCTCAGTCAGTACAAAGAAGCGGGAAAATTTTTATTTTCGACGTTTATGCAGTATGGAGTTACAGAAACTATAGTTTTCTTTAAAGAGCGGGGGTTACCGTTTATCGAAGAAAATGAAGGGCGTTTGTTTCCAGAAACGCATAAAGCCCAGTCAGTATTTGACGTCCTCTACCAGCAGCTTCTCGCTCATAAGGTAGAAATTAAAACTGGCAGTCCGGTAAAACAGGTTGTAAAAAACGCCCAGTATTTTATCATTACCCTTAATTCAGGAGTCGAAATTATTGCCCGTAAGGTAATTATTTCTACTGGCGGTACCGCTCGACCAGAGACTGGTTCAACCGGAGACGCCTTACCGTGGCTTGCAAAATTTGGTCACACCGTTCATGCGGGGAACAACACGCTGGTGCCGGTGACCGTAAAAGAAGTGTGGGCTAAAAATTTAGGCGGCGTCAGTCTCCCTGAAGCAGCTGTTACTATTTATTGTGCGGGCAAGAAGAGAATTTCTGCTACCGGTAAAATGTTGTTCACTCACGTAGGGCTATCAGGGCCACTGATTTTAAATCAAAGTAAAGCAATTGGCGATTTACTGGTTGAAGGGGAGGTGCTTATAAAAATAGATCTGGTGCCACATATTGATGCTAGCGCTACTCAAGCAGAACTACTGACCGCCTTTCAATCTACCCCAAATAAAAAACTAAAAAACATTTTAGCGTCACTAGTAAAAACTGCACTCGTAGCGCCAATCTTGGATCAGGTTGGTTTAGATGGCGAGCTTCAGGTTCATAGTATTATTGCGTCTGATCGTAAAAAGATTGGCGTACTACTTAAATCTCTAACCGTGACCGTAACGGGCTTGCTTGGTGCTGATAAGGCGGTGGCTACTGCCGGTGGGGTCGACTTAACCGAAGTAAACTTCAAAACCATGGAGTCGCGGATTGTACCAGGGTTGTACCTGATTGGTGATATACTTAATATTAATCGACCTTCAGGCGGGTATGGTTTGCAGTTGACTTGGTCTACGGGAGCCGTAGCTGGCAGACATATCTAAAAAATCGAGAGAACCTTCATAAACGGCACACTTCTTCGTTGCGCTACGGTATTTATTCTTCACCGTACGCTGTGTACGGCTCAGCTTAAATTCCTTGCTCGCCTCGAATTGCACTCGTTTATGAAAGTCCTTTGTAAACTTATGACATTAATAAAACAACCAAAAAATCCATTACACGGAGTAACTTTGAAAGCAATTTTAGAGTTGCTGATTTCCGAGTATGGTTTTCCGAATCTCGGTGAGAAAATCGCTATTAACTGCTTTACCGATAAGCCCACTCTTAATTCCAGCCTGGTATTTCTTCGTAAA
>JAYVHQ010000072.1:0-10449 GCA_043771035.1 Candidatus Kaiserbacteria bacterium
GGAACTGTAGGTTCAAGTATGGTGGGCTCCAGCATGGTAGGAGGTATGGAATCAGACGATCCAAATGCCGTGACCGTGTATCAATTCTTCTTCGAGCTAAAACTCCGCACGGGCAAGTTCCGAAAGCGACGAGTTCGCTTCGTAGCTGAAAAGTACGGGTACGTGGCAATAAACTACCTCTCGGACTTTGACGTGATGATGTTTGAGGAACGTATCCCGAAGCGATTCCGCAGAAAGCAGAACGTCAGTCTTGACGGTATAAACACCGACCAGAGTGCATAGACATTATCAACTTGCTATAATAAAAGATATATGGCGTCACCATTCACAAAAGTAGTAGCAAACTTCTCCACCACGCTGGTAGCAAACCTTTCTGTGGGTGGCGTTACTGCAACTCTGGGATCTAATCTAACAAAAGAGGGTGTAGCAATTCCAACAGGAAAATACTGCTTCACCGTAAACCAAGGGAAGTCAAACGAACAACACTTTATCTGTACTGTGACAGGGACAGCTATCACTGCCATCCAAGGAGTAGATCGCCTCGGTAACATATCAGCAGGAGCTCAAAAAGACGCTCGTATCAATGATGAAATCAAACTGACTGACTTCGTAAACCTAAAGACACTGGTAGCAGTGCTTGAGGGAACCACACCACTTGATGGTACAAATCCGATGGAATACGATGCAACACCTACGCTGTCAGACCCACTGCAACTACCACATAAAGGATACGTAGACGGTGCAATCGCAACGGCAATCCTAAACATCCTCTCAGGTAATAACACGTTCACAGGTAACAACGTATTCTCTGGCACACTAAACCTAAACGGTCAGGTGACGGCAATCATACCTATTAAAGCACCTGATCCAGTAGCGGGGGATGACCTCGCAACACGGGCATTCGTTCTTGCTCAAGCATTCGGGACAACACTTATTGCAGGATTAAACAGCCCTGAAATAAACTACCGACCTGACGGGCTGGTGCGATCCGTTCACGATAATGACAATGGAAAAACCTACGTCTTCGTCTACGATGAGGCGACCGCTCAATTAAAAGCAATACAAGATGGCACAAACGAGTGGGCAATCACCTACAATAGCGATGGGGTGGTGAGTTCGATTTATAAGCATTAGTAACTAAAAATATATGTTTAACGTAACAACACAAAAGCCAGCACTAAGAATCCCGGGGAGTGGTGCAGGAGTAAACTACAACAATGAACAGAGCATGTCGCCTCTAGCTCAAGTCTTTGGACTTTACCGTAAGGTAAACGCTCGAGGCACTTTGACGTTGGGAGTGCAACCTGCAAACAATGAGACATTCACCATCGGCACGAAAGTCTACACGTTTCAAACTACACTCACCAACGCTGACGGAAATATTAAAATCGGGGCAACACTAGCTGAAACCCAAAGAAACGTTGTAGATGCAATAAACCTCACGGGAACCCCGGGGGTACAATACGCACTCGCTACTCGAGTGAATACGATTGTAGACATGGGTTCATTCGCCATTAACGTAGCGATCATAAAAGCAAAAATTGCAGGAACTTCAGGTAACTCCATTGCTACAACTGAGACAATGGCATCAGGGTCAAACATCTTTGACGGTGTAACGCTGGGGACATTTGTAGCAGGGGCAGATTATTCATTCCCCGACTTCTCATTTCGACCAACGACGGTATACACCTATCACGGAAACACAGGAGGTTCTGTATCTGGGGCAGAGGCAATCAACAACAACCTCAACACTTACGGAGTAGGACGCACTCCTATGTTTAACTGGAAGTGGGTAGCCAATGGAATGAAAAAAATCCATATCCCAAACTACTTCGATAAAAAGATACAAAGCGTTCCTGTACTTGGTTTTGCATTCGCCACTCAACTAGCTCAAGATTTAGCGACCACGACAGGTCACGTGAACAATCAGATTATGAGCATCATTGAAGTAGCGACAAATAAAGGAGTAGCTCATTACGCAAACGGAACAGATTCACGTATGTACGTTGTAGCTTTTACTGTTGATGCAACTACAGGGGCATTAACCGTAGGAACTCCAGTAGTAGTAAGTACCTCCGCTTCACTCGGAGAAGACGATAACCATATTTGTGCTATTGGTACAGATAAGTTCCTCGTGGCATTCGATGACTCAACCGTCACCAACTTCCCTAAATGTGCAGTGGGTACTATCTCGGGAACTACCATCACCATGGCAGGAGGTGTACAGCCAGTAGCTGTTGCAACAACTGAAATCAAACTTGTGCCATTGGCAACTGATAAAGCTCTCTTAGTCTTCAACGCTACATCACTCTACGTGGTGTCAATTGCAGTAACGATTCCATCATTTGGACCACTCTCAACACTTACTGGTGCAACTGGAATAACAGCATGCCAAAACGGTACAGATAAGTTCCAACTTGCCTACACAGAATCATCTGCTAACCGAGTAATGGCATGTACCGTTTCTGGAACAACCATCACGCAAGGTACTGCACTTCGTGTGACAAACGGAAACAGTGCTGCTGGTGTTCATAGGCGGCACTCACTGGTGCAATTAACCACTGACAAAATACTGTACCTTACCGACCAAGGTGAAAACTTCCGTGCAACCACGGACACGGCATACTTCCTTACTGTCTCAGGAACAGTGACAACCGTGGTAGATACTACGTACAAAGGATTCTCTGAAGACACAGATGTTCAAGCTGTCCTTATAGAAGCGAACCGTGTGATGTTTGTACAGAACTATGCACAGGTAGGGTTCATAACTCTTGACCTTACAAACAACTTGATTTTGCCAGAACAATATCAAGCAGGTCCAACAAACCACTTCTTCAGAACTGAAAACAACATTGGTAGCACATACTCGTACAATGGGGCTAACAACGTACGCTTCGGTAAAATTGGTAGCTGGATTATAGGAATGGCAAAACAGCCAGACTTTAACAACAAACTTGGATATTGGTCATTCCCAATTAACCAAAACATAGAAGTCTACAAAGATGACGAGTTTGTAAAAAACGTAGCATTCAAGTACCCGATGTCATACTTCCCGATACCCCTTATGCTTGACATCGATGACTACGAAGCAAACATCAAGTTCAAAAACCCAAAGAACCAGCAAACGTTCCTGCTTCCTTATCGGGACGGGTACTGTAGCTCAGTAATATACGATTAAAAATATATGGGAACTTACAAGGTAAAATATGGCGATACGCTTTCAGGAATAGCTCGAGCAAACGGAACTACGATAGATGCCTTGCTTAAGTCAAACCCGAACATCAAAGACCCGAACCGCATTTTTGCGGGTGCGGATTTGACGTTGGGGGCATCTGCTCCTGTCGTAGCCCCTACACCACAGCCGACCAAAACCACCATTGCGGAAAAGGCATCCTTGATTCCCGACGCTCCGACTGAAGATAAAGGCGTAACTGGGTACTACGAACAAATGCGTAAGGACATGGAAAAAGGTATCGATGAAAAAGGTATTCGTCGCCAAATCCGTGAACGCTACAATACGCAATTTGATGCCTTACGACTTGCCGCATCACAGAAAATTGCTGAAGAACGAAAGTACGGGGAGGGTCAACTTGGCTCAACTCGGGCTATTCAAGCACGGTCAGGTACGCTCGGCTCAAACTTTGCAGCCGCTGAAAACGATCAGGTAAACCGTGCGGTACAAGACCAAGCGAATAGCATTAACTCTGAAGTGAATGCAAAAATAGCATTCCTCATGGGCGAATCAGAAAAAGACTACTCTGCACAAATTGCCTCACAACGTGAAGCAAAAAAGAAAGGAGCCGATGAGTACATCAAGTACCTCAATGAGCGTGATTCAGTAAAACAAACAAGAGCTACCAGTCTTGCGAAACTCTTTGCTGCACAAGGTATTGACCCTGATACGATGACCATTGACGACGTGGCAAAACTCCAAAAGACATACGGACTGGATGCGGCATCATTCAAGACACTTATCTCTGACGAAAAAGCACGCATCGAAACTGAAAAGGCGAAAGCGGCTGCAGAGGCACTCAAGGCAAATACATTCAACCTCTCAGAGGGACAGTCACGCTACGTCTACGACCCAGTAACTGGCGAGACTAAACTCGTGGCTGAAAAGGCAAAGACATATGCGCCAAAAGCGAGTGGGGGTGGTGGTTCATACGGTGGAGGCAGTGGTGCATTCGGTAACGACCTCGACGCTCTCATTGGGCAGGTAGGCTCAAGCATCAACGGCAAGTACAAGCAAGAGGCATTCCGCCAACAAATTGCTCGTGCCCGAAATGACCAAGACAAAATCTCAATCATCGCTGCGAATACCGCTATCCCGGGAGAGGCACGCACTGACCTCGTAAACACACGAGCAGGACAGGATAGTCTCCGCCAAGCAATCGGCATGGTGAAGAACGGCGTCAAGACTGGCGTACTCAAGGCTGGTGCTGACTACGGACTCGGTATCTTCGGAGGACAGGTAGACCCTGCCATGACACAGCTTCGTGGACTCATCACTGCAGCGGTACAACCATACCGATCATCAATCACTGGTGCTGCATGGGGTACTCAAGAAGAAGCGGAATACAAGAGCCTATTCGGTAGTGTAAAAGACACACCTGAAACACTGCTCACTAAACTCGAGAACCTCGACCGCATCATGAACAACAAACGTGTAAGTATCATTGCGGCAACCGCTGACCCCCTCGGAATGAACACATCATTCGATAGTTACTACGTGAGTAACCCACTTGCTGGTGACCAAGGTGGTGACACATCGACCTCGGGTGGAGTACAACTGAAATCACCTGACGGTCGCATGATTGAGGTGGCAGAGGATAAAGTCGACCAAGCATTACAAGCCGGGTATACGCTCGTAAATTAACATTCATATGGCACTCACTGAATTTGAAAAGAGTCTCGGAGCAAAGGAAGTCGGTGCGACACCGTACTCGACTACCACTCAAATGTTCGCTAACCCAACACCTCCTGCTGAAAAGTCATTTTTCAATGACAACTGGTTCGGCAAGAGCATCAAGGCTGTGGGCAACTTTGGTGTAGGTGCTGCAAAAGGTGCGGCTGATACACTCCTCTCGGTTCCTCGGAATGTAGAAAAGGTGGTCCAGTCAGCAGTGGATGTGAGCGAGCAAGCACGCTTCAACAAACTGCGTGAAAGTATCAATCAACAAAACGACCTACTCCTACCTGAGTACAAATCACTCCCTGCTGGCGACCCTAAAAAGGAACGGCTCGGAAAAATCATCCAACAAAACATTGAACAATTCACTGCGTTGAACGATGAGGAAAAAGCCGTGCGTGACCAAGTGAAACAGGATGCCTCATGGATACCGGGCGACCAAGGTGGTGCGGTAGAGAAGAACCTAGACGACATGATGGCGACTAAGGGAAAGGCACAGTCGTGGGGCTTCAAGGGCGAGAAAATCGCTGAACTTCTTGTCCCTGCTGGAGCAACGGCTAAGGCTGACAAAGCACTCTCAGGCATGAAACTATTGAACGACGCCACTACAGGTGGACGGATCGTAAACGCTGGTGCACGCATCCTCGCAAAAGGTGCCCTCGAGGGTGGAGTAGCTGCTGCAAGTACCTACGGGCAAGCCGGATACCAAGGACGCCTCGACAGTGAGGCTGGACGTGAGGGAGTAAAAGACGACGCTGTCCGAAACGCTCTCTTTGCTGGCGGAGCAAAAATGCTGTTCGCTGGTGCAGGTGAAATTGCCAAAGGTACAAACCTCCCTCGCAAGTTTGCTCAGGCAACCTACAAAGCCGACAAGAAAGACTTCCGCACTATCCTAGAAACATACGGGGATGAACTCGACCCAAAGACCGTAAAGACAATGGAGGGAGCAATCAGTGACACTGGTAATACCCTCAAGGCATACCAGCAAGGTATTGCTGACGGCTCAATCAAGGCGGAGCAAATCTTCAAAGACGCTCGTGGTGTACTTACTGACGGAGCAAAGCAAAACCTCATTGATGACATTGCTGGAAAAATGAAACTCAAAATCCCGGGCAAGGCAGGTGACGCTAAGGCACTTCAATTCAAGAGTATGATCGAGGGAGTGGACGCAACCTACGATGATATTGCCAAGGCTGCAAAAGACGCACTTGTGACCCGTGCGGATGACGGTGGCGAATCACTCGCTGACTGGGCTATCCGAAACGAACTCAAAGGGAGTGTCATGGAGCAAGCAAAGCAGGTAGCACGAAAAATCACTCAGGCTGAGGACGAGGTAATCAAAACCGCTGAAGCGGCAAAGGTTCGTGTACCAGTAGACAGGGGGCTGACTGACTTCGCAAAAGACTTCGCTGAAGAATACTCAAAGTTCGGACGTGGTGAGGTAGGAAAAGAGGCACAAGCATTCCTCGATGACATCGCTGACGACGGTACAGTATCGGTAAAGAACGCTCTCCTATTCCGTCGAACCATCGACAAGGTACGTGGCACTGCATCATTCCGAAACCCCCGAGTAGCGGACAATATGAAGTACTGGGCTGACGACCTCCGAGGGGTAGTAAACGGCATTGACGGCATTGGTGGTATCAACAAAGAGTACGCCATGAGTATCAAGGCGGCTGACGCTCTCATGCGAAAAGGTATCAGTGAGGGCAATAAGCAACTCGTGGGAGCAATGGAAATGTTCACTGCAGGTATTCCAATGGCAACCGACAACCCATCACTCATTGGTATGGGTATCGTGACAGGAAAGCGTCTGATGAATAGTCCACGCTTTCAGATGGGTGCGGCACGGACACTACAAAACTTGCCGAACTCGTCGGCAACAGGAGTAGCGACTCGTCGCCTCATTCCTGAAGCGTATGACGCAATGACGACACCGTCATTCGAGAAATAGGTCTACTCCCAATCAAGATTGGAGAGGACGAATGCTACAATGAGTCCAAGGACAAATGTGCCAAATAAATATGCCATAAACGTACTATGCCACAAGATAGCGAAAACACAACAGAGATGACCACTCAAGACCTCCAACTGCAAAAGCTGGGGGATATTGAGGGTCTCCTCTCGATGATGCTTCAACACGAGAATTCTGAAAAAGGTGAGATAAAAGATAGCCTCGAACTCATCCAGCAACTGGTGGTAAAACTCATTCAAACCATGAGTGAGGAGAAAACGAGTGAGCACGACACAATGATGTGCGACACTCTCAAGGAAATCAGTGAGAAGATGAGCGAGGAGCAAAAGGTAAGCGTCACACTGAAAATCGTATGAAGCAATCTATCGCTATCGAGGTAGAAATAAAAGCGTCTGAACTCCGAGAAAAACTCGGGGTTAAAGACGGTGCACCGGGACCGCAAGGGAATCCCGGAGAAACTCCAAAGGTAGGCACTGACTACCTGACCCCACCTGAAATGGAGGGTATCAAAACCGAAATCACTGAGGACGTAGAAAGCCGACTCCCTGAGAAAATCAAGGCGGAGGTGAAACGACAAAAAGTAACCCCTGAACAGATCGCCTCAGTGGTAAACGAACTCGTGAAGAAGCAACCGCCAGTAAAGACAACTGATGTCGAGGGACTGACAGAACTCTTCAAAGCAGAGATAGAAAAGGTATACGACACCGTCCGAGAACACTCAAAGCGAAGTGGTGGTGGTTCGTTGAACTTGCGAAGCCTCCAAGACATCGACTTCACTACTCTGCAGGACAGCTACTCACTGCAGTACGACAAAGAGACTGACCGCTTCTTTTTTGGAGCAGGTAGTGGCGGAGGGGGCGGAGTAACTGACCACGGTGCACTCACTGGCTTGCTTGATGACGATCACCCACAATACCACACGGACGCTCGAGGGGACGCACGATACAGCCAACTCGGACACACTCACACGGCGTCACAAGTGACCGACTTCAATACAGCGTCTGACTCTCGCATAGCGTTACACGTGGCACAAGCCGACCCTCACTCGCAGTACCAAAAAGAAAGCGAAAAGGATGCGGCGCTCGGGTACGCAGGACTGGACGCTGGCGGAAAAATAAACCCAAGCCAACTGCCAGCAATCGCCATAAGCGATACCTTTGTCGTAGCCACTCAAGTGGCAATGCTGGCACTCACAGCCCAAACGGGTGACGTGGCGGTACGAAGTGACCTAAGCCAGACATTCATCCTCCGTGGGAGCAATCCTGCCGTGCTGGGGGACTGGGAATTACTCCAGACGCCTACTGACACGGTAACGAGCGTATTCGGTCGTGTAGGACCCGTAACCGCCCAAAACGGCGACTACAACACCTCACAGGTGACAGAATCAAGCAACCTATATTTCACAGAGCCTAGAGTGCGTGCAAGCCTCCTTACAGGACTTAGTCTCACAGCTGGCATCGTAGCGGCGACCGACTCAATCCTGCAAGCAATCGGGAAAATCGGTGCGATCGTAAATGCTCTCACAGGGGGTACGACAGGGCAGGTGCTGAAGAAAAACAGCAATACTGCATTCGACTACTCGTGGCAAGCGGACAATACGGGAGGCGGAGGTGGTGCAACTGCGACTGAAGTAGAAATTGACTTCGGAACCACAACCGTGCCAATCACCTCATGGACCATCACTGACGCTGGTATCGACCCAACAAAAAAGATACTCGTCTTTCCAAGTCCAAAGACTGCAATGGGACGTGCAGGTAATGACTGGGAATGGGACAGTGCCGTATTCACAGGGCTGGCTGGAACGGGCAACTTTGCTCTGTCGGCAATCCCCACAACACGAATGGTGGGTAAGCGCAACATTTATTATCAAGTGGTATAATTATAAACGTATATGGCATTCCTAGATTTTCTTACAGGTTCCAATAAACTCGACGGCGACTCGAATGGTTCTCTTTTTGCTCGCCTCAAAGACGTCGCTGGTAACACAGTGATGCGTACACAACGTGAAAAACTACCGACCACTCAAGGTGGAGTGTTGATGATGGGCAAGAATGATGAAATCGCCACATTCATGCGGACTGACCGAAAGGGAAATCAACTCATGGGTAACTATGTGCCTGAACTGCAAGAAAACTTTGAGGGTGCTGTAATCAACGTACAAAAGTGGACTGCGACAAATACCACATTTGTTCCTACTCAAACCACACTCGGTGGGTATATTTTCAACAACACAGCCCTTGTGACTGCGTCGGCAGTAGCAGTGCTATTGTCTCAACGTTTGTTTTCAAAACTTCCTCGAGTACCACTCCAACTTAAAAGCCGAGTACGTGCCAACATTTTTACAAACTCATTCGCCGACTGGGGCTTCGGAGTACCAGCAACCACAACACTCATCGTTCCAAACGGTGCGGCAATTCGTGTAGTGAATGGTCTATGGTCCGTCGTCATCACGTACAACTCCGTGGAACTAGCGACGGCAAACATTGTAGGACAGGACGGAGTAACACAACTCAGTACCGCAAACGCAAACGCTGAATACTATGTAGCCGACCTCATCATCGATGACGACAACCTAGTAGCGACCGTACAAAATACTCAGACAGGTGACATGGTAGGAAAAGCGTCAATCTCCGTACCTCTCTCTGCTGCAAAAATGTTTGGAGCGACTGCTCTCCCCGTATACCATCGTGTGGTGAACTCAGGGACACCATCAACCGCACCAAACCTTACTGTGACAGAAATGCAGGTACTCTCACTCGACTGGAGACTAACGCCAGACATGCCACAAATCGCTGGCTCTCTCGGACTATCTGCAGGACGCAATCCGTTCACAGGTGCGCCAACTGATAACCATACAAACTCAGCGGCACCAGCATCCGCAACGCTATCTAACACGGCGGCAGGATACACGACCCTCGGTGGGAAGTTTCAGTTTGCGGCAGTAGCTGGTGCTGAAACAGACTATGCGCTGTTCGGCTTCCAAGTACCTGCAGGATCACGTTTTCTTTTTGAGGGTATCACTATTGATACCTACAACACTGTGGTAGCAGTAGCGACAACACCAACCATTATGGAGTGGGCAATCGGTCTTAACTCATCGGCGGTATCACTTGCAACTGCAAACATCGTGCGTAAGCAAGTAGGACTCCAAGTATTCGCTATTGCTGACGCTGTCGGTAAAAAGGCAGAGACAACAGACCTCACACTCATCACTCCAGAGGTAGTAGAATCGGGTCGCTTCGTTCATGTCATCCTCAAAATGCCAGTAGGAACGGCAACCGCAACAGAAATCTTCCGAGGTCTCTGTACTATTAAGGGACGCTATATCTAAAAAAACATATGGAAATAATTACACTATCAGGGGCAGACTTTGGAGGACGAACAATCACTGGCGCATACACGCCCGGTGACGAAATTAAAGTGACAGAGGGTGAAGTCTCGCTCAAGTATCGGATCATAAATGGTCAAGCGGTATACGAGGGTTCCGTGTTCAACGGAAACGAAACGGACGCTACCCCCGACCCATTAACAGTAACAGAGTAGCCACCGACCATGACCACTCGTA
>JAYVHQ010000073.1:0-19382 GCA_043771035.1 Candidatus Kaiserbacteria bacterium
TATCAACACCTGTGTTGATAATTCGCACATTATACTATATACTGTGTAAACATATGACTACATCGTACGCTAAACTTGTAAAAGAAATAAGAATTAATAGGGGTTTTTCGCAGGCTGAATTAGCTACGAAAATTGGTATTTCACGTGCTTCGTACATTGCTATTGAGCAAGGTAAACGGGAACTTACGCTCGGGGAATGTGAGAAACTATCGCAAGTATTAGGGGTGGCTATAAGCGACATCGAGCGTGGTGAAGTCCCCGACTATGAAAAGTACAAACAAATGATCTTGCTGTACCTACGGATGAACCCGTTTTTAACAAAGACAAAATTAGCCAAACTATTGTATTTTGCAGATTTTTCCTGGTACTACTACCACCTTAAAAGTATGAGCGGGATGGAATACCGTAAAATTCAATATGGGCCAGTAGCTGATACTTATTTTAGACTAATTGATGAGATGCTAGACGCTGGTGAGATCAACATAGATTTCAAAGACGAAGGCGCGATGCACATTACCCAAACCGAGTCAGGTGCAAAACACGCTATCACTGCCATAGACCCTCAAGAAGCAGCTCTCATGCAGAAGATTAATACAAAATGGCAAGATAAACGCACTGCCGAAATAGTGTCGTTCACCCATAAACAACTCCCCTTTCTACTTGCTGAAGATAATGAAATTGTATCGTACAATGTTTTTGGACAAGAAAATCCTGATGATATTTTTTAAGTACCATGAAGTATCAAGTTACTTTTCTCCCCTTTAGCGAACGCCACTACATTAAATCGTTTGCCAAGAAGTACAAACGAGCCTGGGATGAAACTCTTGACGCGCTTCATACAGAGTTTCGAGCTGTAGAAGTACTATTTGCAAAAAATATTATTGAGACAATTTGTGTCTCAAGTGATAATGATATTAAAATTTGTAAGACGGAGTTTAAAATTATAGGTACAAATATTTCACGTCATGCGTCTGGATTTCGCTCTATCATTGCTATTCATGTCAGTACGAGACTGGTTAATGTTTTACTTGTGTACGGAAAAGGTGACGTGAGTGGGCACAATGAGACAACATGGTGGCAAAGTACAATCAAAGATAACTACCCAACCTATAAAGATTTACTATAAAAATATTCTACTCAGGTTACTCTTGTCTACAACTTTAATAATGCAACGTAAATAGTACTGTGTTGGATTTTCTCAATTTAGAGTAAGGAATTGCCAAATGATGTACCCCGTAGCTATATTTTGAAGAATAAGCATTGGAATACCTACTTGAAAGTACCATTTGCGGGTTTTGTGGCGGAGGAGGATCATGGCGGTGTAGATGCCGATTGCGCCGCCGGCTGTGGCAAGGAAGAATAATACGCCCTCGGGGATGCGGTCGGGGTTGCCAGAGGTCATAGATTTACGTTTGTCGTTGGCCATCACCAGGAAGGCAAAGAAGTTTATGATGGCTAGTATAGCGAGTAGGATTTGTTCGAGGGGCATGTTTATTTACTTAGTTTCTGTAGAGTAGTTAGTCTGATATGCCAGTTTTTGGGAAATCCCATGTTGGCAACATCTACCTTATATTCAGTAACAAGCTGGCTTAATTTATCGAGCCAAGATGATGTTGGGTTTATTTCATTTAACACAATCTGAAGGACTACCAAGTGGTTGTATATACGATTACTGCGAGTGAAGTACTTAACAAATTTTCTATGGTCCATACGTGGCGTAAATACAACTTCACGGTTCCAGAGACGACTATGATGTGCGCAGTTGTTACGGAGCACTGACAAACTGTGCATCCAACTCATAACAAACTGTTCGTCTGCAGAAAAGGTTCGGGCGATAGAATTTTTGTATTCACGTTTTAGTGACTTGCCAAACCTTACAGTCTGTCCAAACGATAGTATTTCTACCATAGTCCAAATTGGTGGTAGTGGTGGTGACGTATATTTCTGTTGATAGTGTTCAATACTAATTTCTTTACTCTTGCGAACTTCATCAATAAACATATGTTGTATCTCATTGTGAAGAAATTCGTCTTTAAATAGTTCTACTGACTGATGCGGATGTGATTGAGCTGTACCCACTGAAAGCTGATACGCAACTCGTGCTTTGAATGATTTCTCAACTCGTTCAAGTAACTCCAGGAGGAGAAAGCGGAGTTTGTTATCAAATGTATATATCTTTACTACATCAGCAAATGTTGTTCCTGTGTGAAATATGTCGTCTGTTTGAAAGAATTTAAAATATATAGAAAGGTGATAGTAACTAACATTTTTCAAGAAATAGCGAAGGTCATCTTCATTGTCAATTATTAACCCACGATCGCGCAGACGTTTTACTTGCTCATCAATAGATAGTGGTGGTTTGGTGTATGAAAGTGGTGTTTGTTCACTCATAAATACTAACTATTCTAGCATCTCTTAAACTGTTGATTATTTCATTGCGATTTATAAAAATTGGGGTATATTAGTTATATCAACACCCGCCGCGCCTCTGCTTGCAAGCGAACCCGGCGGGTTTGTGTATCTGCTAATTTAGTTAAATACTTTTAAAAAAATAGCTTATACTACAAACCCATCTATGTTTAGTTTAAACCACCAAAAATTCTTCGGTAGTTTAAACCACTAAAGACCTCTCTCTCAAGGCAATGAGGTTATAAACTTTTACCGACTCTTAGTGTGTTTTTCCAGCCAGAGCACCATGTTCTGTGGTATGTTCCAAAATGGAACTAACCACTTTTTCATCTAATTCACCACTTAAAAAAATGTTTTTAAGATGTTTTGTTATTGCTGGTCTCTGCACTCCAAATAAATGAGCGATTTTTTCCTGCGTCAACCAGATAGTCTCGTCGCGCAAAAAAATCTCAACTTTCACCTTACCGTTAGGAGTTGTGTACAGCAAAAACTCACTGAAGTTATTACCCGCAATGATTTCAGCAGGTTTTCTTATCATGATTAAGTTAAATTATAGCACTTTAACATTCAAGAAAACTTTACGCTGTCGCTCACGATGAGTTTTAGTTATTGCTGGTACCGAGCGTCTCGAAGGGCTAGTTTGTAGTTAGCTATAAAATGAAGTCGAAGACATTTATAATGGCTAGGATAGCGAGCAATATTTGTTCGAGGGGCATGAGTTAATTGTATTTAATCTAACTTGTATGACCCGGCTATTTTCCATACGCCTTTTTCACGAAAGGCGGGTATGGTTTGTCGGCGGGCTTTGTTTATAAGATTAGCCAGTGAGGTGGCATTTTTCTGTGAAAATTCTGCAAGAGTGATGACGGTATTCCCATCTAAATAACAGATTCGTTTATTTAACCCTTCACAAACAGCTAGGAAAATTACCCGTGACATTCCTTCTACACTTTGTGTATCACGATATGTTTTGAATATTTTATAGTAGTTTTGTTTATCTTTATCTCGAATGATGATATTTGGATAACCATAGCTCTGTAGTTGGAAGTTTATAAATACACGACCAATTCGCCCATTACCATCATTAAATGGGTGGATCTGTTCAAATTGCAAATGAAAATGAGCAATCTTATCTATTACGTGTTGTGTGTGTTGAATTGAATAGTCATGAATGAGAACTTCGAGCATACGAACAATATGTTCAGGAGCTGGTGCAATGTGTGGACCTACGCGTACAAATTCACCACCTTTGCGGAAACGACCAGCTATCGAATCATCAATACCGCCAATGAACATATTGTGGAGCAACTTGATGAATTCGGTACTGACAGTTACATCTGTTTTAGAACGAATGTACTCTGACACTCGGGCTAGATTTTTTGCTTCGTACACTTCCCGAAGCGTGTAGTTTTTAGACACTTCAAGATCAAGTAAAATACGCTCCGTATCACTGAGAGTCAGTGTGGAGTTCTCAATAGCGTTTGAGTTATAGACAGCTTCACTCAATTCAACTTCATCAATAATATTCAGGAGAGATTCTTTACCCTTTTTTAACACAATATATTTATTCCTGAGACTATCAAGTTGTTTAATTTTATTTGTCTGCATAATCGTTAATTTATAGTGGTATTATAGTAAATTAACGTTTTTTGTAAATAAAATCGTTAATGGAGGGTTAAAATCGACAATATTAACGATTTATAATTGAAGTTTCAGCTCCTTTCACGATAATGATGCCTATTATCATGAAAATTACTTATTTTTAAATGATTTTCATGATGATGGGGCTGATTTAAGAAAACTTCACGCTGTCGCTTATGATCGGTTTTAGGTATTGCTGATAGCGGGGGTCGGTTTGGGTTAGTTTGTAGTTGATGCGGGTGATGGTGATTTTGTAGGTTTTGCCGATTTTGCCTCGAATGGTAGTGAGGATACGGAAACTGGCAGTACTACCCTGTGGGATTTTGGCAAATAGTAAGGTGCCGACTGTAATCTGTGTTACTCCTTCCCCACGGACAGTGACGTCGGCATTAGCTATCGCACCCTCAGCTGTGCCTTCGATTTGGTAGATGAAGCCGGTGGGTTTTTTGCCTGAAGCAATTGATAGTGGGATGAAGATTGAGCTTGATTTAGCAGTGATATCAATTTGAATCAGGAAGTGGCCGGTGGCTTTGTCTGGTTCATTATCTTTTTTGATACGTTTAAAGCGGGCTTGGTCTTTTTTGACTTTGACGGTAATATTGTCGTCTTTACCTTCGGCTTTATTTGCAGTGACGAGTTCATCTTGCAGTTGCTTCAACTGACCAGTTAAATCTTTTAAAAGTTTTTTGCTACCGTCTGGTGTTTTTGGCATAGTTTAATTATAGAACGGATGGAGGGGTGGTTTGGGGAGTTTGGAACAGGTGTAAAATTGAAAACATCCCGGCAGGGATGTTTAAGTTTACTGTGGACGGAGTAATATTCGTCTAATAAATTTCTATAGAAGACAAATTGAGACTAATCTGCACATTATTTTTATCGAAAATAAGTACTTCGAGTGGTCCAGTAATTGGGAGTAGGGATTTGGCAATTGAAGGTGAATAGACGATTGTCCCATTTAACGGTAGCGACAATTGAGGACGACTCAAATCAACCACCCGCGAGGCTTCACCTTGTAATAGAGTTTGACTCACCAGAGGATAATCCTTCCCATTTGCCATATTTTTGATTTTCATCTCAATTGAACTGCCACTTGGTACATTAGTGGTGCCATAATCAAACCAGACCGTATCAATACCAGACTGGTATCGTTCTTGTCTCGCTGTCACAAAAACAGTTACTTTATTTGTGTTTGAGGTAACAGGGGCTTCTGGTGTAATTTTCAATTTGAAACTTGTCTTGTACAGCTTAGAACCTGATTCAGTACAAACAATGGCCACTTTTTTAAGATTTGAATCAAAGTATTGCTCGGTCACTTGCACGTAGACCCCAATATGATCATAGGCATCTTTAGTATTTTTAAGTGTTGTAGAGCGGGTGGCTTTACCATAATCAGCAGTAATTTTACAAACTGTGTTATCAGTAAACTCAATCTTTCTATCCCAGCGAACAAATAAACTGTCATAGGGATTCGCCTTATATACTCTCTTCCCAACAAAAGTTTCATTAACAACTCCACGCTCATCTATAATTGACCTGCCAGCGGGCGGGTCCCAAGGAATAGTTTTTATTGATAGATTGCTGTTCTGTTGTTGATTTTGGATAATAAGAGTCAGCTCATTTTGCAATTTTGTGATCAATAATTGTAGTTCAGAGATAGTATTTGACTGAGTCTGTGTTTGAGTTTGCGCGTGGATAGTCCCACTACACAATAATAGTCCGATACAAATTAAAACACGTTGATATTTTATATACATATTAATAAATAGTAGCATAGGCGTAGCTGTATGTATGGTGGTTTGTCATCGTAACTGTATATGTTTTGTACCTGTTGTCGCTAGATTATTTCGTAAGCTCATAATCTAGCTGGCAACTGCTTCGAACCTTCGCGCAACCTGCTCCCAGCAGGTTGCTTCGGGTCCACGGTGGTCATGAGTTACTAACCATAATTTGTACTGCGTATAAATTATGGCTAGTATTCTCTACACCACCCGAGAAGATTCGGTTCCTACAGAACCAGTACCCCAATTGGCTGGATTGGGGCGCTTCGCTTCCAATCCAACTCAATCGGGCTTCGAATCTTCGCGCAATGTGTAGTAACACATTGCTTCGGGTCCACGCAATAAAAAAGGACTTCCAGTAGGAAGTCTCTTTTTTATACGCGTGGACCCGAGAAGATTCGAACTCCCTGCCTCCTCAGTGCAAATGAGGCGCTCTACCAAGTGAGCTACGGGCCCGTATACAGTCACTTGCTGTGCAAATGTGTCCTGTATAATAGCCAGCTTTGGGTGTTAAGTCAAGGTGACTACTGGGCAGATACTAGCTTCCAAGGGGAGTCAACATTGGCTGAGGTGGCTTTACCGATAGTTAGTCCTCGGTGATCCCACTTGGCGGTCATGGCGACGGCGGCGGTGGAGATTAATTTTACGCCATCAACGGTTACATACTGGATCAATTGATCATTAACACTGTATACGAAGTTTGTACAAGAGTCTGTTGTTGTGTGTTGCTCACAATAATAAATAAATTCACCAGTGTCAGAGGCAATGTAATTTGGGATTAATTCATGAACGCCTTGTTTGGCAAAAACTTTTGCGGTTTCTGTGTCTACCGTTGCTAGCTGGGCTGATAATAAAACACTAGCTCCATTTGAATTTGACATTAAACGTCCGTCTTTGTAAAAAACGTTTTCTGCTGGAGAAATATCAGAATCTAGAGCGGAAACTTCTTCTGCTTGGTTAACTTGTTCGTAGTCATAAGCTGCAGCCTCTTCTTGGGTGTCTAGAGGGGCCTCAACAGCAGGTACAGAATCCGTATGATTAAAAGAATCGGAACTTGCTCCCATAGTTAGACCGAAGGTAATAAAACCAGCGGTGAAACCTACGATGTACGATAAAATTACTAATACTGCTTTTTCGTGCTTGGTACCCTCCATGTTTAGATGCATATGAATACAATTATACGGTAGATTAATAGTGATTGTGTGCGCTTTTTACTTTGACAGTGGATAATGTGTAAAGTGAATTAAACTTTTCTGCCAGTGAAAAATCTTCTGCAGTGAGTCCACTTAACGCATGAGTTGTGAGCGTGATTTTAACAAAGGGATACGTCAGCAGTACCTCTGGGTGGTGACAGGCCGCTTCAGCATGAACAGAAACTTTGGTCACAAACATAAACCCTGTGAAGTAATTTTTAAAAGTAAACTTGCGGGAGATATTCGTGCCCGGTGTGTTTAGAACCCAGTCACTACCGAGGGCTTTGAGCTTTGTTTTAATTTGATTTTTAGTGAGTTTGGTTTTCATGATTGTTAGACGCGTGCTGTGCGCACAAGATGATCAATCAGACCATCAAATGACAAGCCAACCGCCTCAGCTGCCTTAGGAAAGAGCGAGTGTGGGGTGAGGCCAGGTAATGTATTGACTTCAAGGAAAAAAACTTCCCCATCACGAATCATAAAATCAGACCTTGAATATTGGGTCAGGCCAAGAGCAGTATGCACCAAAGCGGTCGCCTCGGCGATGGTAGACTTTTCAGAAAATGAAAAACGGCCAGGTACTAATTCAGTAGTTTCTCCCGTATATTTAATATCGGCAGCAAAAAAGTCATGGCTAGCCGGCGGGATAATTTCAATAGCAGGAAGAAGATACAGGGATTGATTGCGAAAATCCTCCAGAACAGCACACGTGGCTTCTCTGCCTCTGATGCGTTCTTCGATCATAAACTCTCCACTAGACTCGAACATTACCGCAATGGCATCGGCCAAGGCCCCGGCACTGTCGACCATGATAATGCCGTGCGAAGAGCCGCTGCTGGTGGGTTTCAAAACATACTCTGGTCCAAAAGAGTTTTTAATAAGGTACGTTAACCCGTCAATATCATCAATCATTTTATCGGTAATTTTGACGTGTTTTGGTGTTTTTATGTTATGGGGCAAGAGTGCACGTTTGGTATTGTCTTTATTGAAGGCGATACTAGAAGGAAAAGAATTACTGCCGGTAAATGGGATATGGAGACGTTCACAGATACGTTGAATGGTACCGTCCTCACCATAAGCGCCGTGCATCGCAATAAATACGACGTCCGTTGTCATGAGAGCAGTCTCTGGCTTCTTTACTAAGCCGTTTACCAGCCACTCCCCTTTTTTAGATACAGTGATATCGGATACGGTATAGCCTAGTTTTCTGAGCGCATCAATCACCCCGGTGCCGGTAGACATCGACACCTCATATTCAGAACTAGGTCCGCCGCGAACTACGGCTACTCGTGTAGCTAACATCTTTTTATTTTAGCACACCCTGCTTATGTCTGTCTTTGCGAATCAGTGGAGCGAATGCGGAGCTGATGTGGCAATCTACTATGCGAGTGTGGATTGCCGCGTCGTCGTACCTCCTCCTCGCAAAGACATTTGACAATTTACTTCAGCGCCCGTGTACGTTGGGTTTTACGGAAGTAGTTGATTGCAAAGCGGTGGGATTCAGCGTTGGCTAAGAGGATTTCGAGTTTATATTTACTCAGGAGCGTTGACATACCCATCAAGCGACTGGCTTTATGCCGTTCGTCTTTTACCACTGCTACTACGGGTATAGAGAGCTTGTATTCAGCCAGTACTCCTTCCAGCGCATTTTTTTGGATAATGTTACCGTCAGCGACTATCATAGTAGGGTACGGCCACTCAGGGTGTTCGAGCCTGCGACGCAAAACTTCACGGAGAGCTGCTGGGTCGTTGGCGTCACTGAGCGTTTTGATTTTAAATTTTCGGTATTCGTTTTTATTAGCTTCACCATTTTCAACCACGGTCATTACTCCCACCATATCTTGCCCAGCCATATGGGCAATATCGTACGCCTCGATCCGGACAGCACTGGCGTCACGATAGACCGAATACTCGGTTTTAATCAGAGCCATGTCATGAATATGATTGAGGGCAAAAATCTTCTTTTTGAGAAGGCCGGCCTCTTCAAACTGTTCGAGTTTAGCTAACCGCATCATTTCTTTTTCCAGCTCGACAAGAATAGTTTGTTTCTTACCCTCAAAGAAGAGCTTGATGTGACGGATTGTCCTGAGATACTCAGTTCGATTTTGGACATCGGGATAAAGACCAATTTGACGATTAAAATCTATTTTGCCACGGACAAATTTTGACTGCGGAGCATCGACGGCAGTTTTCGTGTCATAAAATTGGAAGAGTTTGCGCACGATTTTAATCGCTTCGCGGAAGAGTGAGCCACTGGTAAAAGGGCCAAAGTGGTATTTGATCTCGTCGCTGCTGTATTTTTCGGTGAGATCTTTACCACGTACCACCAAGACCCGGGGCCACTCTTCATTAGTGATAATAAGATGGTTATATGATTTATCGTCTTTGCTCTTGGTGTTATATTTTGGTTTGTGACTGCGGATGAGGTTGGTTTCGAGAATGAGCGCTTCAAGGACACTGTCGGTCACGGTATGTTCGACCGTCTTGGCCAGAGCTACCATTTGTTCGATTAAAGGTGAGCGTTTTTCTATAATGTCACCTGCGAAATAACTACGGACACGACTACGTAGCGAAGTGGCTTTACCGATATATAAAATCTCCTTCCTGGCACCCAAAAAGAAATACACACCGGGTGCATCTGGTAGCTTTAATTTAGCGAGTTTTTCTTTTTCCATAATTTAAAGTGCGTCTTTGTAAAATACGATACATTCCAGGTCATTAAACGTGGATTGCCACGTCAGTTCCGCTTACCGCTTCACTTCCCTTACAGGGACTGTCAACTCACTCGCTACTTTATTTCACTTCGTTACATAAAATAGCTGTGTGAGTCTTGCAAAAGTCTCCCAGACTTTATCACTCGCAAAGACGACGATTTAAAATACTGTAACATAAAACACAGAAACCGCCCCACTCATTGCTGAGGGGACGGTATAACTTCAATCAGTTGCTGAGTCCAATATAGATCCAGCTCTGACCGCTGTCAGCTGTCTCCCAGACCGCATACTTTCCTCGGTGGAAGAGGCTTCGTATGTAACAACGATACCTTAGTTTAGGAAAATACATCTAGCACCTCACTTTCATTTTATTCATAGGAGTCTGTACGCGAGCTTCACGTTTTTTGATCAAAATGATAGCCATCATAGTGAGCGGATGCAAATAGGAGTTGTTGGCAAGAATGCAGATCGCTTCCCGTCTCTCTTTCTGACTTACCATGCTTGGCAAAGGAATGTTCTCATGCCAATCGAAAATGGCATGTTTAGCAAAGCAGGTTAAAGAATCTCCTTTTCCGTTTTCTGCTTCAAGGTGTGCTGATGTAAGTCCACTAGTGGGCCGACCGAGTGTCATGACGAACTCCCTTTGCTACTTTTCTGTCCATTACCTTACACCTACACTCAGTCTGATGCAAGATTATAGATGTAGTTTGAGGTACTTCCCGGTGTGTGACTTAGGATTGTCGGCAACTTCCTCTGGGGTACCTTTAGCGACGATATTACCGCCGCCTACCCCGCCTTCAGGGCCGATATCAATCACGTAGTCGGCTGATTTGATAACATCGAGACTGTGTTCGATAACCATGACGGTATTACCTTGATTTACCAGTTCTTGGAGAATTTCTATTAATTTTTTGACGTCCTCATAGTGCAAACCGATAGTAGGTTCGTCGAGGAGATAGATAGTTTTTTGGGTGTGTGGTCGGTACAGTTCGGAGGCGATTTTTACGCGTTGGGCTTCTCCTCCAGATAGTGTGGTCGCACTTTGCCCTAATTTGAGATACGAGAGTCCCACATCAAGCAGTGACTTGAGGCGTTCCTCGATAGCGGGTACATCCTTGAAAAAGACAAAGGCTTCTTCGATAGTCATCTCGAGGACTTGATGGATATTTTTCTTGCGGTAGGTGACTTCGAGCGTTTCTTTGGTAAAGCGCTTACCTTCACAAACGTCACACTCCACAAATACTGTTGGCAGGAAGTGCATTTCAACCGCGATCACACCATTGCCCTGACAAGCTTCACAGCGGCCGCCTTTGACGTTAAATGAGAACCGGCCCGGCTTCCAACCACGGGCTTTAGCTTCGCCACTGTTGGCAAACATGTCACGAATGTGTGAGAAGGCTCCGGTGTAGGTGGCGGGGTTACTACGGGGGGTACGGCCAATGGGTGACTGATCAATCAAGATAGAGCGACCAAGGTATTCGGTACCTGTAAACTCAGTACAGTTGTACGTTTTAGCAGTCCTAAATTTTTTCTCTAACCGCCCTTTGAGATTGCGGTCAATAATCTCGTACATAAAGGTCGATTTGCCCGACCCTGAGACACCAGTGATACAAATGAGACGTCCCAGTGGGATGTCGACATTAAGATTCTTGATGTTGAACGCTTTACCGCCTTTGATGCGAATGTGGCCTTTTTCACCGGTACGACGTTCTGGCACGGCAATTTTTTTAGTACCACGCAGATAGTCGAGCGTGACTGAACCTGATGGATTAGTTTTGGCGGACAATAGTTCTTCGAGATAGCCAGCCACTACTACTTCGCCACCATGAATACCGGCTCCAGGTCCGATATCAACCAGGTAATCAGCGGCGTAAATCGTATCTTCGTCGTGCTCAACCACAATAATGGTGTTGCCTAAGTCGCGCAGTTCAGCAAGAGTTTTAATCAGGCGATCGTTGTCACGTTGATGAAGACCGATAGTTGGTTCATCTAGTACGTAGAGAGCACCCACGAGTCCCGAACCTAGCTGTGACGCGAGACGAATACGTTGTGCTTCTCCACCTGAGAGCGTGTTGGCACGTCTGTCGAGTGTCAGGTATTCGATTCCGACGTTATTCATGAATTCTAAGCGGTCAATAATCTCGCGCAGCGCAGGCCAAGCAATTTCGTGTTGTTTTGGACTAAGTTTTAGTTCATCAATAAACTTAGTTGCTTCTTTTACCGTCATGGCGGTAAAGCCAACGATATTGGTGCCCAGATCCTTCTTACCGTCCCCGCCAAGATACACCCGCATCGCCTCAGGCCGCAACCGAGCCCCCATACAGACCTGACACACATCACTTTGGAAAATTCCCACTACCCCGAGTCCATTACACTCAGGACAGGCGCCATATGGCGAGTTAAAAGAGAAAAGGCGTGGCTCAACTTCAGGAAACGATGATCCGTCTACCGGACAGATAAATTTAGCAGACAGTGTCCGCACTTCCCCACCCGGACTTTCAATTTTGACTAACCCGCTCGCTACTGAGAGGGCCACTTCCACGGCCTCTGATAGACGTTCGTGTGATCCTTTTGGATCATCAGTAAATTCACTGACGTAAATTTCATCCACTAACACATCAATATCGTGGCGTTTTGTTTTGGTGAGAATAATCTTTTCCCGGAGTTGTTTTATTTCGCCGTCAATTTTGACTGTTTCAAATCCTTTACCCAGTAGGTCGTAGAGCAGCTGGTAGTATTCGCCTTTTCGTCCCACAACTACCGGTGCAAAAATTGAGACGCGACCTTTACTAACCTGTATTCCAAGGACTTGTTCTGAGGCTTTCTTTGTGGCCGCTACTACTTCTTTACTCTCGATGGATTTTAGAATAATACCGAGGATTTCGTCTTGGGAAAGTTTCTGAATGGGAATATCAATATCGAGACAATATGGTTGCCCGACACGGGCGTAAAGAATACGGAGGTAGTCATAGATTTCAGTGATAGTCGCCACTGTCGAGCGCGGGTTACGAGAGGCTGATTTTTGGTCAATCGAAATAGCTGGACTCAGACCACTAATTTCATCCACATCAGGCTTCTGCATTTTATTCAAAAACTGCCGCGCGTACGGTGACAATGACTCGACATACCGGCGTTGTCCCTCAGCAAAAATGGTATCGAATGCAAGTGACGACTTCCCCGACCCAGACGGTCCAGTAATAGCGATCATCTTTCCCCGCGGCATTTCCACCGTGATGTTTTTGAGGTTGTGGGTCCGAGCACCACGAACAATAATCTTATTCTCTCGCTCTGAAGTCTTCGCCTGGGTGCGGTCAGTATTGAGTTTTCGTTCCGGGATTTTTGTCATAATAATTAAATAACATAGTTACGCCACCAGTTGATGCTGGTGGTTGATAGTGATAATTATAGCAGAGGATGGAGAATATGGAAAATTAAAAGGAAATACCAGCTAGTTATTTAAATTTGCTAACGATAAGTTATTTTTATCGATAAACGTCTTTTCTATGTCTAATGCGTACGATAGCGATAACATTGTCATGCAAGTCAAAGGTCATTCTATAGTCTCCGACTCGTAGCCTATAATCTGCATCATCAAAATTAATCAGACGCTATGCTAATGATTTTACATCACCAGTTACATCCTACGCTATACTGTCTTCGCTAATCTGCGTAATTCATTTACCAGTTCACTCAAGTCGGTCATGGCTTTGACACGATAGGCACTGGCTCCAAGGGCAAAGGCTTTAGCTTGTTCATCGTCGCCACTTTTGTTAGAGAAAATTACTACAGGAATTGATGCTAGTGTTGCATGGGCTTTCAATTCAGCCAAGACAGTAAAGCCGTCTTTTCCAGGAATCATTAAATCAAGAACGATAACTTGTGGCTCAAATTGAGTAGCGAGTTCAAGGGCTTGCAAACCGTCATTACTAAACATATGAGGACAATGACTTTTGGCAAGTTTAACAGAAAGCATATTACGAAGGAGAGGGTCGTCTTCTACAACCAGCACCTTGACGACATCGCCACTGACTGAAAGTGGGGGTGGCACCTCATTAATGGTTAGCGCCACCTCACCAATATGTGTATCAACTTTAATTGAAAGGGCTTCTGATATTTTTGTTAGAACTTCATCTGGCTCAAAATTTGCCTTGATGATGTAGTCTCGCACGCCCAGCTGCAGAATTTTTTCAATCTCTACCACTTGACCTGAATTTGAAATTACAATCACTGGTAAATCTGGAGTGATACGTTCATCAAACAATTGCTGCAAAATTTCGTAACCGGTCAGTCCGGGTAACTGAATATCAAGAAGTAGTAAGTCGGGGGCTTGTTGCTTGATAGCATCTAGACAATCTGTACCATTGGTAAATGCTTGTACAGAGGCACCGTGTAATTCAATTTTTTTTGTAATTACATTCCTTAAAAAAAGATCATCTTCTGCAATCATAAATCTTTTACCAGCTAAAGTTTTAGTATTCATAGTATTATTAGTATACAGTATAAGTTTTTTAAGTGTTGCACGAATGGTAATTAAATTCAAGTGCGAAGGTTGACCCAACACCTTCGGTACTAACAAACTGCACAGAACCATCATAGGATTCAACTAATTTTTTAATAATATATAAGCCTAAGCCTGAACCATCGGCATCTATTTTTTTGGCATTTTCAGCTCGGGAAAAGCGTTTAAATATATTAGCTTGATGTGCGGTAGGAATACCGATTCCTGTATCAGTTATGGTGAGGGTTACTTTCTCAGCTACGGCAACTTTTATCGTAACGGTACCCTTAGCTAAGGTATATTTAATTGCATTATCTAGTAAATTTAAAACAACATCTTTAATCGATTCGGCGTGAGCAAGCAAAACGGCTGGTTGTGTAGCTAATTGTGTCGAAATGAGAAGACCCCGCTCAGTTGCTTGACTGGTTAATTCTGAGACACACTCTTTTACAATCAAATTCAAGTCGATGACCGAATTATCTTTTTTGTCTTTTTGTAATTCAAGACGTTCGACTTCTAGTAGATTATTTACAAGATTTACTAATCTAACGACACTTTTTTGAGATTGTAAGACAATATCACGCTGACCATCACTAAGTGTTCCAAAATCATCATCGAGTAACATCTGTTGCGACCAGCGTAAGGCTGATAGTGGAGTTCTGATTTGATGAGCAGCTATTGAAATGAATTCTGATTTTTGCACATCGAGTGTTTGGAGTTTAGTATTTGCCCGCCTGAGTTCTAAATCTCGCTGTACTAACAGTCGTGCACTTTTATCCATCGAATCCACGATATCTGTCAGACGCTCGTTTTCTTTTTTTAGCGTAACAATATTATCCATAGGAGTATATAAATCTATTATTCCCCTAACAGGGTAATAACAACTGTTTCATTATGAAGTTGAGGTGTACATTTATTAATTGAATATGAACTTCCAGAAATTGGAGCCTGTTCAGCGTAGGTGTAAAAACCGATTATTGGGACTTCTGCGCCTATTACTGACTTAATCGCTTCAATCTCTAGGCGAGCTGTTTCTTTGTCAGCAAAAAGTGTATTTCGTACGTGACAGCTGAATATAAAGGCTACCTTTGGTGTAGTACCGAGATTGTCTAAAGCTGATTTGGCTGCTCGTTTTGCTGCTTCAATGGCATCTTCTTTGGAACCTACCATGAGCTGCACCTCTGACCCTTCAAGCACTTCTCCACCGCAGATAATCGAGCCGTCTTCGGTAACGGCAAATGGGGCTCGTAGTAAGAACTCATCACTTTGTACATCTTTAATACCGAGTGGATATGATAGAGCAACTTCACCTAACATTTCAGCGCGTAAATTAGCTACTTCTGCTGCACCAAGATAGCGTTCATACAAAGAAACAGCTGGTTGGTTATTAATCTCATGAATTGTGGTGCCAGCAGATTTTGTCACCATTTGAGGAGCTCCGACAGTATTCCACCCATGATTTACTCCAACGGAAAATTTAAAAGACCCGGCAAATCCCACTCCGACTACTGCATCAGTGTATGATGTCTCGCCTAAAAACTGGTGGGTTTCAACTAATTTACCATTATCACCTGCTGATCCGCCAACTATAGGAAAATGCTGACCGAGCGTCGCTAGTATACCGCGTATAACAGCCGAACCGTTGCCTTTGAGCCCATCTGCGAACATCATCAAAAGTTGAGGTGCAGATGGTGCTAGGGTATTTGCCAGTAACGTACCAGCGGCAGTTGAGTCAGCGGTTAAATTTGTAGCTACAGCTGAATTACAAATTACGGTATCAGAAGCCATTAGCATAATTGCTACTGAATCACGAAGAGCTGGGCCATCTTTAGTAATTTCACCAGCAGTTGATGCGCCAACAATTTGAACATTCTCTCCAACAACAGCTTGCACAGAAGCCAGCACTTCGGCATGGACAAAAGTACTTGAGGCAAACACAAACGCAATAGTAACAGGCAAATCGCCGGAAGTTTTAAGTACTGACAGGGCTTCTAATGCTGCTGCTGTACCGGCTGCAGCGCTGTTAGTAGTTATGCTGGTGCCGATTCCAATGTTAATCATACAAAAACTTGTTTACCTAGTATACTTAAAAGTATAGCAGACAATATTACCAAATAACCTGGATACGGGGATTGTAATCATGCTAAAAACTGTAAATACGTACAGTAGTTTCTCATTTTATTTTGATGATACTATAATATCCCCTTCTTTTTCTTAACCTTTTTACCACCGGCTTGTTCTTCAAAAAAGGCTATTTCATCGCGGATGATGGCGGCTGTTTCAAAATCGAGGATGGCGACGGCGTCTTCCATTTGCTGGCGCTTTTCCTTGAGAACTTTGGCGGGGTTACGTTTGTAGAGTTCGACGTCTACTTTAAGCAGTGTCTCCACTGTCTCGTCGTGTTCGGTGCGCATTTGGTCGGTGATGGATTTAATTTCTTTGAGGATAGTAGTAGGCGTGATGCCGTGTTTGGTGTTGTGCGCTACCTGAATAGCACGACGACGGTTGGTTTCAGAAATAGCGTACGTTAAGGCGTCAGTCATCTCGTCGGCGTAGAGAATTACCCGTCCAAGGACGTTACGAGCAGCGCGCCCGATAGTCTGAATAAGGGCGGTCTCACTACGCAGGAACCCAGCCTTGTCGGCGTCAAGGATAGCGACGAGCTGTACCTCGGGCAAGTCGAGTCCTTCACGGAGTAGGTTTACCCCCACTAAACAATCGAACTTACCTTTGCGGAAGTCAGTTAAAATTTCAATACGTTCAATAGTTTTAATATCACTATGGATGTACTTAGTATTGATTTTTTTATCTGTCAAAAACTCCGCCAAGTCTTCGGCCATTTTTTTAGTGAGTGTAGTTGTGAGTACCCTTCCACCACCCGCAATCACCTTCTCTGCTTCTGCAATAAAATCTTTGATCTGTCCAGGATAGTCACCTACTTGTGTAACCTTGCGTAAATCAATCTCCGGATCTATCAAACCGGTTGGTCTGATGATTTGTTCCACCATTGCGATACCGCTACGCTCGAGTTCTGCGTATTCAAATTTACCCGGTGTGGCAGAAGTATAAATACGTTGTCCGATAGCCTTATCAAACTCAGCGTATTTAAGTGGACGATTGTCGACAGCCGATGGCAATCTAAAACCAAATTCAACCAACGTATCTTTACGACTGCGGTCGCCAGCATACATGCCGTTCACTTGCGGAATCGTCACGTGTGATTCATCAATGATAGTGAGGAAATCGGGAGTGCCGTCTTCTTTGTGTGGAAAGTATGACAAGAGCGTATATGGTGCCTCACCTGGTTTTCGCCTGTCAAAATGTCGAGAATAGTTTTCAATCCCGTTACAATAGCCAATCTCGCGCATCATGGCGAGGTCGTAGTTAGTCCGTCTACGTAAACGTTCAGCTTCAAGCAACTTCCCTTCCTTTTTAAACTTTTTGAGTTGTTCATCTAAGTCCATTTTGATTTCTTCTATTGCGACTTTGCGTTCATCCTCAGGTGTCACAAAGTGCTTGGCTGGGAACAGGAAAAATACTTCAGGTTCATCAATAATAGCTCGCGTAATAGCGTCGATTTTAGTGATGCTCGTAATACTGTTACCGCTAAAGCTTAACCGGTAAATTACCCGTTCGTTAGTCGGCATTAGTTCAATCATATTACCAACAGCCCGAAATTTTGCAGGTAGTAAATCGGCATTAGTCCGCTCAAAATACATATCAACCAACACGCGGATAAAATCCATGCGATTGGTCGCGTAGCCTCGTTTAATTTCCAAATGCCGCTTGAGATATTCCTTTGGCGACCCTAAACCGTAGATACAAGATACCGAAGCGACAATAATAACATCACTACGTGTCAGGAGTGCTTGGGTTGAGGCGTGACGCAATCGATCAATCTCCTCGTTTACTTGGGATTCCTTTTCAATAAAGATGTCTGAAGTCGGCATGTACGCCTCAGGCTGGTAGTAATCGTAGTAGGAAACAAAGTAATGGACGGCGTTATTGGGAAAAAAGTCTTTGTACTCTTGAGCCAGCTGAGCCGCCAGAGTTTTATTATGAGCAATCACCAACGTCGGCTTCTGAATTTGCGCAATGACATTCGCTCCCGTAAACGTCTTACCCGACCCCGTCACACCCAAAAGCGTCTGGTGTGTGTATCCAGCCTTAATTCCCTTAACGAGCGCCTCAATCGCCTTAGGCTGGTCTCCCGCCGGTGTTTTATCTGTAGAGATTTCGAATCGCATGACAAATCAGTATACCCCGCCCAACATAATAAAAAAAGCAGAAGTTAAGGTATACACCCTACAAGCAGGAGGTCCTGCCTCATACTTACTAAAAATGTTGTATAATTTGTTATGTCAATCCGTCCTTTTGCATTTGCTCCGAGTGAAATATTCCATTGCTTTAATCGTGGGGTCGATAAACGTACTATTTTTGAAGATCAGCAAGACTATGTCTATTTTCTAAAAATGTTACGTCATTTTAATAGTAGTGAGGTAGTCGGTAGTTTAAAATTACTAACCAATAAACCTCAAATAAATCCTCCGGTGACTATATTGGCATATTGTTTACTACCAAATCATTACCACTTAGTGTTGCAATGCAATGATGTTGAGGGTGGAATGTCAAAATACATGCAAAGAGTTGCTGGAGGCTATACGATGTATTTTAATCAAAAGTACGAAAGATCAGGAGTTTTATTTCAAGGAAAATTTAAAGCTAACCATGTAGACTCTGATGAATATCTAAAACACATACTTGCGTATGTTGGTTTTAATAACGTTGTTCATAACATAGAAGACAAAAATCTTTATCGTGCAAGTATCAATTATAAAGATGACTTGGTACGAGGTCTTGCCTCCTCGTTTAGTGAAGAAAATATGCTTGAAGTAGTAGATATTATAAAAGAAATGAGAAGTAGGAGGCAGGACCTCGTACTTGAACAAGAACGGTATGAGATTACTGCTCTATAAGCAATTGTTCGCGGAGGTTTTTGGTGAAGGTTACTATGAAGTTTAGGTTGTGGATGCTGGCTAGGTGGGGGCCGAGGATTTCGCCGGCTCGGAAGAGATGGGATAGGTAGGCCTTGGTGTAGGTTTGGGCAACGTAGCCTTGACTTAAGGGGTCAATGACACTATGGTCGGTT
>JAYVHQ010000074.1:0-7677 GCA_043771035.1 Candidatus Kaiserbacteria bacterium
GGTCTGTTCCTCGTGCCTCCGAGTACTCACGCTCAAGTCACGCTCTCAGGGACTATCTACAGCGACGCGGGCGTTACGGCGCAAGCGGTGTCAAAAACAATTAGTGTGGCGGTTGGTACTTCGACTGTCGGTGTGTACTCTACTACTTCTGATGTTACCACTGGAGCTTGGACGGTGACGATTCCTACCGGGCACGGCATCTCCACCAGTACACCTATTTTGGTGTGGATTGATAATGACGCTACTACCCGCGGGGAGGTCGTGACCAAATCAAACAGTTCACAGAGTACGTTTTCAATTACTGGACTCGATGTCTACAAGGATCGCGTCATCGTCCGTCACGAGGCCAGTAGCGGCACCTCGACCACGCTGGCTGATTTTGCGTTTTATACACAAGCAAACGATGCTGATATTCAGCACAGCACCAGTACAAATTTGCTGTCAATCGCGTCGGGCAACGAGTTGTATATTTGGGCTGGTAAAACATTTGCGCCAGGAAGTAACGTAACAGTCGTGGCCAACGCTACAGCGAGTAGTACTGATGGCTCGATGTATCTTGGTGCTACGTCAGTGTACACAGCGGGAGGCACCCTCACGCTCGGTGGATCACTCACGGCCGTATCAACCGCCACCTTTACAGGCGGAACATTTACTACATTTTTTAATGCCACTACCACAGGTAAAGTAATTAATGCCCCAATTACCACTATTGGTAACGTGACTTTTAGCGGAGTTGCTGGTGGCTGGACGTTTACGAGTGCCGCTACTACCTCGGCACTGACAATTCTGCGTGGGACGGTGGTGGCGCCGAGTACATCTCTTGGCGTAACTGGTGCCTTTCAAAATGACGCGACGTTTACGCATAATGGGGGAACTATAAATATCGTTGGTGCCACCACGCCCACTCTGGCTGATATAGCGAGTTATGTCGCTGGTCGAGATACTTCAGGTTCAGCTGGCGGAAACTTGAGTTCAACTATGAACGCTTTTGCCACTTCAGGAAATATGTTGTACGTGGCAAAAACAGGTGACATCACAGCCTGTTCCCAAGTCGCCAACTTAGCTATTGGCTGTGAACTGATGGTGTTTGATATTGCGTCCACCACCAATCCAACATATGTAGCGGGTCGGGATGTTATGGGTTCGTCGGCAGGTACAGGTACAGCAGCTATCAATAGTCTCGTTGTCTCGGGTAATTATCTGTATGTTGCCAAGTCAGGTTTAGGTACGGCTTGCGCTCAGGTAGCCGGCGGGGCTGTCGGTTGTGAGCTGTTAGTTTTTGATATTAGCTCCACTACCAATCCAGTTTTTGTGGCCGGTCGTGATGTTGACGGTTCAGCTACGGGAGCGCAAAGCGTCATCATTACAACTATGGCCCGGTCAGGAAATTTCCTGTATGTCGGTAAGGCTGGACAAGCAACAGCCTGTTCCGATACCGTAGGTTCAGCTACCGGCTGCGAACTGATGGTCTTTGATATCGCCTCTGGAACTAATCCTCTCTATGTCGTAGGTCGTGACGGTACTGGTAATCCGGGGAATGCTGTCAGTGCTGGTGTGTGGTCAGTGGCTGTAACCGGGACTACATTATATGTATCCAAAGTCGGTTCAGGGACAGCCTGTTCCCAGGTCGCTGGTTCGGCTGTCGGCTGCGAACTAATGGTCTTTGATATCGCCTCTAGTACTAATCCGGTGTATATCGCCGGTCGAGACGAATCAGGTTCGGCAGCTGGCACAAGTGCCAGTGCGATTTTCTTAGTGCAGGTAAGTGGTAGCGCCCTGTATGTATCCAAAGCCGGTTCGGTCACTACCTGTTCGCAAACTGCCGGCTCAGCCGCAGGCTGTGAACTGATGGTCTTTGATATTAGTTCAACTACCAATCCAAACTACCTACAGGGAATGGATATTGGCGGAAGTGCTCTGGGTCAACAGACACTCCAGACCAACACTCTTTTGGTGAGAGGAAATTATTTGTATGTTGGTAAAGTGGGTAGTGGGTATGCTTGTAATCAATTTGCTGGACAGGCTATTGGTTGCGAGCTGATGATTTTTGATACTTCTTCATCAACCGCACTACGTCTCCTCGTAGGGCTTGATGTCAGTGGAGATAGGATTGGTACCCAGTCACTTGGTATTGCGGGACTCATAGCTGTCGGTAATAGTTTATATATTGCTAAAGGAGGTAACACAACGGCCTGTACCCAAGTCGCTGGTACGGCCACAGGCTGCGAACTCATGGTCTTTGATATTAGCAGGACGGCCAGTGGGGTGCTGATGGGGAATCTTGGAAATGGCAGTTCTCTTAATAATGTAAACGCTAGTGGGCTCGTAGAATTTAGAGCAAATGCCAGCACCTCAAACTTCACTGTTCTTTCGGGCACAACGACTGCTCCGAGTGTCATGTCTATCGGTGGAAATTTGAGTAACGCAGGAATAATCGTCGCAAACGAAGGGGCAATAATCTTTGCCAGTTCGGCCGCTCAGACTCTGTCAGGAAATATGGTCGGTAGTAGTAGTTTGTACCGCGTGCAGTTTTCAGGGGCTGGTACTAAGACACTCAGTAGTCAGGCCTCGACGACATTTCTGGCAATTGACTCGGCAGCTACCCTCGTAGCGCCAGTAGCTTTGACAGTTAAAGACACTTTTTCTAATAATGGCACCTTTACCGCCACGGGTGGCGAGGTTAATACCTTTGGCTATCTCAATGAATATTTATTTGGTCTCAGTGCCGGCGGGAACGCGACCGACACCGTCGGTATAGGTTTTACTGCCTTGGCCCAAAAAGGAAATACCGTATATGGAGGTAAGATAGGTAACGCAACGGCGTGTTCTAACACCCCAGGTTCAGCCACCGGCTGCGAACTGATGGTCTTTGATGTGAGTTCAACAACCAACCCGACCTACATCGCTGGTCGTGACGCCTCGGGTTCGGCAGGCGGGGCGCTCAGTTCGTCGATTAACGTACTCGCAATCTCAGGTAACTTCCTCTATGTCGGTAAAACAGGGCAGGCGACAGCGTGTTCTGATATTGTAGGATCAGCTGTTGGCTGCGAACTGATGGTCTTTGATATCAGTAGTACTACCAATCCGATTTACGTTGCGGGGCGAGATATTACCGGATTGCCAGCAGGAGCTGGAGCCCTCGCTATTAATGGATTGACTGCAGTAGAAGGTTCTGTCTATATTGCGAAAGCTACTAACGGTACGGCCTGTTCTAATGTCGTAGGCAGCGCCACTGGCTGTGAAATCATGCGGTTTGATATCAGTAGTACAACCAACCCGCTGTATGTATCAGGCATGGATACTACAGGTCAAGCTACCGGTACCGATGCTACAACGGCCGCTAATAGTATGGTGGTGCGTGGAAATTATCTCTACGTTTCAAAAACTAACTCCGGTACGGCCTGCTCTCAAGTGGCAGGATCAGCCGTCGGCTGCGAACTGATGGTCTTTGATATCAGTTCAACGACTAATATGGTATATATCGCAGGGCGTGACTCATCTGGTTCTGCCACAGGGACGGGGAGTGTACAAATCACTCAAATGGTCATCCGGGAAAATACGTTGTATATGGCTAAAACCGGCTCCGCTACTGCTTGCTCGCAAACCGCCGGCTCTGCCGTCGGCTGCGAACTGATGGTTTTTGATGTGAGTTCAACAACCAACCCGACCTACATCGCTGGTCGTGACGCCTCGGGTTCGGCCGCCGGTACTGGCAACTTGACTACCGGCAACCCCGTCATATTAAGTACGTCAGCGACAACTACGACGTTGTATCTCAGTAAACTGGGTGACGCTACCGCCTGTTCTCAAACCGCTGGTTCTGCTATCGGCTGCGAAATTATGGCGTTTGATATTAGTTCCACCACCAATCCGACTTATGTTTTGGGACGCGATTCCGGCAGTGCCTTTGATGGACAGTCGCTGATAGCTGTGCAAGCCCTGCTGCCAACTGCTTCAGGTCTGATTACTGCTCGCGCAGCTGATACTACCGTTTGTGAACAAGGTTCTGGATTGCGGACTGGTTGCGAACTGATGTTTTATAAAGTACCGACCACGATTAGCGGAAACCTAGTCGGCAGTAGCGCCTTGAACTCGCTGATCACTGCAGGGGCCACGAACCTGTTGTCGGCTGCGTCAACAACCAACCTCACTGTCGCGAGCAACTCGGTCTTTACTGCCACCTCGGCCCCACTTACTGTCTCGGGCAATCTTACTGTTATCGGCGCCTGGGTCCACGGCAACGGACAGGTGATTTTGACGGGCACTAATCAGTTGGTGACGCTCGGCGCGACGACCACTTTTTATGATTTTACGCAAATTGCTACGACGAGCGCTACCACGACTTTCTCAGCGACGAGCCCGCTTGTTGTTGTCCGCAACCTGACCTTGCAAGGGGTGAGTACTTCGACCCCGCTTCGCTTACGGTCCGCTACTTCCTCAGTCCAGTGGAAAGTCGACCCGCAATCGAGCACCACGGTCTTTGTATCGTATCTGGATGTCCAAAATTCCAACAACGTGAGTACAAGCACCAACCCGATTTTCTGTAACACGGGCTGTACCGATAGCGGTAGTAACCAAAATTGGTCTATTGGCGCCCAGCTCGTTATTTCCGGTATCTTCTATCAAGGTGACGGCGTGACGCCGTACGCTACGAGTACCCCCGTGACACTCGTGGTTGATAGCGTAATCCCGAGTTTGACGAGCGCCGTCTCCGCTTCCACTTCAGGCGCGTATAGCTTTGCTATCTCGCAGTCGATGATGGCAACAGGAACGCGATATCTTATTTTTACTGACAATACCGCTGCTGTGAAGGGGAGTGTTATGACGAAGGGCAGTATGACGGCTACTAGTATCACCGGTGTACATCTACTTCAAGACCGCGCCATCGTCCGCAACGAAGCGGGACTAAACGGCACAACTACCAATTCCGACTTAGCCTTTTACACAAGCACGAGTGACGCTGATATTCGCTACGCCGTTACCCAAAATAATTTGACGGTAGCTCCAGGCACCGAGCTACTAGTGTGGAATAATTCAGTGTTTGCGCCAGGTGGCGCGGTTACGGTACAGGGTAATGCAAGCGCAGTTGTCGTTGACGGTTCGCTTGGGCTACGAACGGGCGCCGTGTATGTAGCGGGGGGCAACACCACGCTTGGCGGTTCACTTAGAAGTGTCAGTGGCAGTACCATTACGCCAGGAATATTTACTACCAATTTTAACGCCACTACCACTGGTAAGATAATTGATGTCACAACTTCAAATAATTTAGGCAACCTTAGCTTCTCTGGCGTTGGCGGCGCAACGTCGTTTACTCAAGCAAATGCAACGACAACAAACTTCATGATTGCCTCAGGCACTACAGTTACCGCCCCCACTGGTGTCCTCAATATGACAGGCATCTTCCAAAATCAAGGAACGTTTAATAACAACAACGGTAGTCTTTATGCGCAAGGTCATCTAACGGATATGCAAAGTGAGATTATTCAATACTTAGCTGGAATCGATGTGTCAGGTAATAATATAGGTACAAGTTCTCAGTTATTACTAACGGCCGCAATATCTAGCAACATGTTGTACATAGGTAAAAGTGGGGATTCTACCATTTGTTCCCAGGTGGCTGGATTAGCCCAAGGCTGTGAAATCCAAGTCTATAATATTAGCTCAACAACTAACCCTATTTTTGTAGCTGGGCGGGATGCATCGGGAGATGCAATGGGAACAACCAGTATAGATGTACACTCTCTTACTATTTCAAAAAATAAAATTTATATTGCCAAAGCAGTCAATACTACAGCCTGTTCTCAAATTGCGGGTTTCGCTCAAGGTTGTGAACTTATGGTCTTCGACATAAGCTCAAGTACTAATCCTGTTTATGAAGTTGGAAGAAACAGTGATGGCAGTACCGCTGGAATTATAGGCGGTACAATAAAAACTGTCATTGCTTCAGGTGATTACCTCTATATTGGTAAACATGCTGATAATACAGCCTGTTCTCAAATTGCGGGTTTCGCTCAAGGTTGTGAACTTATGATCTTTGACATAAGTTCAAGTGCTAATCCTGTATATGTTGCAGGACGTGATGTGTCAGGTAGTGCAGTCGGGACAGATATGAGTAGAATAAATTCATTGCTCATAGTAAATTCCTATTTGTATGTTGCAAAAAGTGGTATTGGCGGAGCTTGCTCCCAAATAGCTGGCTCAGCCAATGCTTGCGAATTCATGGTCTTCGATATCAGCAGTTCCACCAACCCCCTCTACGTTGCCGGTCGTGATGAATCAGGTAGCAGTGCAGGGACGGGAACTAACTGGATTTATTCCTTGTCTACTATCGATAAAAATCAGATTTATGTAGGTAAATCTGGAAACGGTACGGCCTGCTCCCAAACTGTTGGTTCCGCTTCTGGTTGTGAACTAATGGTTTTTGACATAAGTTCAACTACTAATCCTGTCTACAGTAATGGCAAAGATGTGTCTGGTAATAGTGATGGAGTATCTGCAGGAGCTTTATTCACAATTTCGTCTTTTAACAATAATTTATATGTCGGTACTGGAGGAAGTTCCTCTGCCTGCTCCCAAACCGCTGGCTCGGCCCAAGGCTGCGAAATCCAAGTCTATAATATTAGCTCAACAACTAACCCTATTTTTGTAGCTGGGCGGGATGCATCGGGAGATGCATCTGGTACGGATGCCGTCACTATATATTCCCTGACCTCTTTGGGTGAGACACTTTATAGTGGTAAAACTGGAAACGTCACCGCCTGCTCCCAAACTGCCGGTTCCGCTTCTGGTTGCGAACTAATGGTTTTTACAACGCAACAACCACGCGGGATCATTCAGGGGAATTTGACGGGGGGGAATAACCTGGCAGGTGTTCGTAGTCAAGGGCTTGTGACGGTGCGGGATACTGCGAGTACTTCGGCACTTTTGATAGATGCGGGGAGTATGCTGACACTGCCAGCAAATATAACCGTTGGCGGCAACTACACCAATAACGGTACGGCACTATTACCTCAATTTGGAACAGTCTTTGCCAGTAGTACAAGTAGCCAAACGTTAGCAGGGACGATGACAGCAACTAGTAGCTTCCAAAATCTGGTGTTTGCAGGTGCCGGCACCAAAACATTTTCGAGCAACGCCTCGGCCACCAACGTCACAATCAATACCGGCGCCACCGTCGTCGCCCCACCACAGCTCACGCTTAGTGGCGACTACACAAATAACGGCACCTTCCAAAACAACGGCGGTACCACCACTCTTGACCCAATATTACAAAATTACATCGCGGGTATGGACGCAGGGGGAAGTAGTATTGGGACCAGTTCATTAGGAATTTATACGACTGTTGTCGTCGGTAATTACCTGTACGTCAGTAAATTAGCCGACGCCACCGCCTGCTCCCAAACCCCCGGCAGTGCCACTGGCTGCGAACTCATGGTGTTTGATATCAGCTCATCAACTAACCCCATTTATGTCGCCGGCCGCGATGAGTCAGGCAGTAGTGCGGGGACGGGGAGTAACAACATCAACTCCCTCACTACCGTAGGTAACCAACTCTACGTCGGTAAAGGCGGCTCCGCCACCGCCTGCTCCCAAACCCCCGGCAGTGCTACCGGCTGCGAACTCATGGTCTTCGACATCAGTAGTACCACGAACCCCGTCTACATCGCCGGCCGTGAT
>JAYVHQ010000075.1:0-7760 GCA_043771035.1 Candidatus Kaiserbacteria bacterium
CAGTGGATTGCCGCGCTGTGGCTCGCAAAGACAGACGGACATCAAGCACCCGTCTTTGCGAGCCTCAGCGCGGCAATCCAGGCGCTTACAACTTCACCCGATATTGCAGGGCTTCAAGTAAGTGCTTAGGCTCGATAGTGTCTACCCCTTCGAGGTCAGCAATTGTGAGAAAGTCTGGGAGACTTTCGCAAGAGTGAGCTATGACCTAAGTCATAGCGCAAGACTTTACGAGAAGCTTGGCTTCCATAAAGTGGACAGTTCCTGTAAGGAATGCCTGCTATTTTGTAAAAATAGCGACAACCTAAACAGGTTCTGTAAGAAAGATTGCTGACTTACAACTTCACCCGATATTGCAGGGCCTCAAGGAGATGCTTAGGCTCGATAATGTCTACCCCTTCAAGGTCAGCAATCGTCTGCGCTACTTTGATTAATCTATGATAACTGCGGGGTGAGAGGTTTAGTTTGGCGGATGAGACTTTGAGAATATCTTTTACTTCGGGTGTTAGGGTGATGACGTCATCAATATCGCGGCTGGTCATGTGGCTGTTGACAGAGATGCCACGGCTCCTCAGTCTCGTCTCTTGGCGTTCTCGGGCGGCTTGTATGTGCGTCCGGGCGGCAGCTGTTTCCCCAATATTTTGTTTAAGGGCAGTTAAAGTTTCGTACGGTACATGTGGCACTTCAATCCATAAATCTATTCTATCTAAAATTGGTCCTGATACTTTATCGTGATACGTTTCTTTCATGGCTCGGGCCAAGTCAGTAGTTCCATCGTATGATCCGCGATAGGGATTCATTGCTGCTATCAAGACAAAATCTGCTGGGAACAGAGCTGTTCCTTGGACGCGTGAAATACTAATCACGCGGTCCTCGAGTGGTTGCCTCAGTGCATCAAGTGACCGCCGATCGAATTCAGGAAATTCATCCATAAACAATACGCCTTTGTGAGCCAGGGTTACTTCTCCGGGTTTGGGATTGCTGCCACCGCCAACGAGTGCAGTATGTGAAGCTGTATGGTGGGGGGTTCTAAAGGGTGGAACAGAGCTAATCAAGTTCTCGCTACTGCCAGCAATCGAATGAATTCCGCCGACTTCCAAAGCTTCAGCGCGAGTAAGTGGTGGTAGTATCCCCGCAAAGGCTCGTGCCAACATTGTTTTTCCAGTTCCCGGCGGGCCCACTAAAATTAAGTTATGTCGTCCCGCAGCTGCTATAATCAGCGCCCGCTTGGCTGATTCTTGTCCCTTTACATCTTCAAGTAACACAGCGCTATCGTGCCAGACATTGCTGATGGTTGTTGTTGGAGTGGCAGTAATCTTTTTATGATCACTGTGTGTGCTGTCGATATGAAAAATAACTTCGGCTAAGTCTTGCGCCGCGTAGATAGTAATTCCCGTAACTAATGCTGCTTCGGCAGCGTTAGCTTTTGGGACAATAACTTCAGTGAAGCCGGCCACTTTAGCTGTTTGTACAATCGATAAAACCCCTCGCACGGGACGTAGTTCTCCACTTAAAGCCAGTTCACCAATCAAAACTCTTTTCACACTATCGGTAGCAATTAAACCTGCAGTCAGTAAATAAGCAATCGCTATAGGCAGGTCAAAAAGCGGCCCTTCCTTTTTTAAATCAGCCGGGGCGAGTGAAATTACAATTTTATGATTTTGGGTTTTAGGCGAATCAAAACCACTGTGTTTAATGGCGGTACTTACCCGGTCTTTTGCTTCTTCTATGGCCTTGCCGGCCAAACCAACAATTGAAAAAGAATGTAAGCCTCGTGATAAGTCAGCTTCAATACTAACAACGGTTCCTCCGAGTACTTGTGGCTGCACAGTGAATACTTGGGTAACGCTCATATTGTGTTAGGAAAGCGGTAGACTGGACTCGCTCTCCATGTGATGAATGCAAGTTCGAGCCGCTGGGTTGGCGTCAAGGCGTTTACTTTCTATCGGTTCACCCGAGATTTCACAGATGCCATATGTACCACTCGCAATTTTTTTAAGTGATACAGTAATCGTACGATATTTTGTTTCTAGTTCAGATAAAATACTGATGCGCTCATCTGCCTCTTCTGAGGCATCGGCCAGAGTATTGCTATCAACTTCTCGTTGGTCAATATTGTCAGTACGAATAGTCCAGTCGCCTGTTTCGTTATCCAAAATTGCAATAGTGCGTAACTGAGCGGTGACATCAGTAAGCATACGTTCCAACTCCATTTGATATTTATGTAATTGTTCCATAGGTACCATTAAGTATACTACAGTTGTTGAAGCAAAATATTTACTGAAGGTTATTGGCTAAATTTAAGAATGTAGTAGTATCGCGTGTAATGAGTAGCTGATTACTACTTACGAAACCATACACTATTTGCTCTTTCCCGTCGGTATTTTTTAGTATCCGCACATCAGTTGTGTCGACAACTGAATCTGTAAAAGCAGCTCCTAACTGCCCGCTACTGTCTGCGTAGATCAACATTAAATCATTACCCATGTTTTTTTCCCACTGTAACATTCCCCCATAGGCGGTATTTTTATCAGTAATATTTAAGAGTATCCAGGGCGCAGTTCGGTAGTTACCAATAGTGACTTTCGTAATAGCGGCTTTAAAGTCAAATAGAACAGTTGCATCTAGAATTGTAAATAAGCTAGCGGCCGTTACTTCCCCTCCGGTAGCCTGGTCAACAAAATTAATTTCAATGAGGGAATCATTAGTTGTGTCTGCTTTCTTTAACGCATCAATGAGAGTTTCTTTACTGTCTAAATAAACTGGGGTATTTGTTACTGTGGTATTAGCAAATTCAGCGAGCTCGATTGGTACGGACTCATCAATGTTGCTCGAGTTCGAGCTCAGGTAGTTGCGTAAACCTAGCCCGCTCGCAATAACTAATATAAACACTCCACAAATAATAAATACTAACTGGTTCGTTCCTGTCACTTTGGATAGTAGCGACCGCTTCTCCGAGCGCGGTGGAGCAAATTGCCGTTGAGGGGTGGCGATTTTTGTATCCCGCACAAATTCTTCATCGGAGTATTCTGATGAAAATACATTCGCTTGTATAACAGCTGTTGTTTCAGGTTCAATCTTGGCGCCAGTATTCTTTGTGGCGACTAATGGGGCTGGAATAGTTGGTAAAATTTTAGGTCGGTTTATAGCGATTGGTTTCTCAATCGTCCGCGATGTCACAGTTTCAGAGATGGTGTCTTCAGGCTCCGGATTACGGACAGGACTAATTGGTCTAATAGCGTCTGCAGCAAAATTTTCAGATTCAGCTTGAGAATTATTTCGTATAGGAATTGTTACCGGAGAAGGAATAATCGGAGTGATTTTGGTAGCACTAGTTTGTGAGGCAGGGTTGTTTAGGCGCTGTTGTTTGATCTTTGAAAACTCCTTGCCAGTGAGGATGATTTTTGAAGGCGCTACTGCCTGGGTATTTCCTAGAGAGTTAATTTTAGCTTGAATATCAGAATCCCAATTATGCTCACGGGCAACCTCTTTTTTTAGAGATGTATGCTGAGGTATTGTAGGAGGTAACGTGACCTGAGTTTTTGAATTTTGGAGTTCGAGTCCGGCGCTTTGGGGCGCCTGAGTCACTGTGTCAGATTCCCAGGCTGGCTCTAAAGTTGCAGCAATTATTGGGGTAGAATTTTCTAGAGTTGTCGAATGAGGAATTTGTTTCGAAACTTTAATTCGAGCTAACACAGCACTGTGGTCAGCTGATGATGAACGACCAGTTTTTGCGGTAGCTTTTTGGATAACTCCTTTTCTGAGCTCTGCTTCGGGAACAGTGTATTGCGGAGTTTTACTCTTACGGACGGTATCTTTTTTCTTATTCCACCACTGATGTAGTGAATCAGAAATAGCTTCGGTTATTTTAAAACGTTTATGTTTTGTATCCGTTATAATTATAGCTGGTCCAGATTCTTTAGCTAAATCAGCCGCGGTCAGTCCTTCACCTATAACCTTCACTTTAGAATTTACCAGGGGCTCTTGGGTAATAGTGCCAGCTTGTGTGAACGTGTGAAAAGGGGGAATGGTATCCCCATTTTTTGATTTAGCTTCGGCTGGTCGCTTAATGGGTGTTTCAGTTGTCACAACTGGCGGTTTTGTTTTCACAGCACCACTCTTTTGCGTAGCGCGCACGAAAGAGAGATCGGCAGCATACGTGCGCACTTTTGGGATTGTTATTTTTGTGAGAGGATCCATACGTTTGTAACTAGTATCTCACATTTTAGGCATTATGCTGAGGTGCTATCTGTGAGTCTAAAAAAGTATTTCAATTCAAAGTGAGCGCATCGCGTGTTGAATATACGGTGCCAATTTTTTAAACTAAGCGAATCAAAATTATTATTAGCTGTATAACTAAGAAGCGAAAAAATATCAAAGCTATATTATTTTGCATTATAACAAAAACTGTCTATCTGTATAAAACAGACAGACAGCTTAATCCTAATCATTCAATTTATAATGTATCAGTATCAGTACCGACTACTTTATTAATTTGTAGTCGTAGAGGTGACGCACTCTTTTCACGTTTGTGTCCCTTCGGCTTACCGCCCTTGTAGCCAATTAAAAATTCACTGGGATTTTCATCGAGGTCAATAAAATCGTCAACTACTTCGCGTAGTTTGCCTGATGCCGATCGTCCAAAAGTGATCACTTCAACCTGGCAACCCTGACTCTTTACATATTCAACCAGTGGAATAAAATCTCCGTCACCGGTTGCTAAAATGATAGCGTCGACTTTGTGGGCCATCTTAATTGCATCAACTGCCATGCCCACATCCCAGTCAGCTTTTTTAGCCCCCCCGTAAAAAATTTGTAAGTCTTTGGTTTTGATTTCAATACCAACTTTTTCAAGTGCTTCAAAAAATGCAGACTCTTCCCCGCTCTCAGTATTTACTACATAAGAGAGCGCTCGGACTAACCTACGATTTCCTAAAGCGGCGGACACTACTGCCCCGAAGTTTACTTTTGATTTGTATAAATTTTTTGCACTGTGGTATAAGTTTTGTGTATCAATAAAAATTGCTACTCGTTGTTCATCATGTCGAATGACTCCCATAAAAAATAATTATTACTTCTAAATATTAAAACGCTCTGGCTTTTTGAGCATCCGGGACTTTCATAAATGAGGGCAATATAATTCATGAAGTGCCGTTTTGCGATTTACCTAAAGAGATAAAATCAAAACATACCATCAGAATAATTACTCGCTTATTTCCTCGTTCACCATTTTTGGATGCCCTATTTACTATACGCCTAAAATAACAAATGCTCCACTTGAGTGTGGAGCAAAAGTATTATCGCTTTAGGTTTAGTTTTGAAATTAATGCTTCGTAAGCTGCCTCATTTTTTCGTTTTAGATATTTGAGGTGTGAGCGACGATCAGCAACTAATTGCAAGAGTCCACGACGTGAGTGAAAATCTTTTTTGTGTTTACGGAGGTGTGTAGAAAGATCTTCGATTTGACGTGAAATTAGTGCGACTTGAGCTTCTGGAGAACCAGTGTCTGTATCATGTCGGTGCACTCCTTTTAATACATTTTCTTTGACTCGTTTTGTTAACATAATGAATGTAAATTAGTTACAGTCGAGTATAGATACCTCTCTCACTTAAGGAGAGTACCAGACTGCACTTGAATAAAAACCTGCGAAGGTGAAATGCATTATAGCATATTCTATAAAAATTACAAGTCCCTCGCATGTTCCCCTCATGCTCCCTTACGAACGTCTTTGCGAGCCCGCAGGCGAAGCAATCTAGGATCACTTCAATAGACTTCTGGATTGCCACACCTGCGGGCTCGCAAGACATTGTGGTGTGAGTAGCTACCCCAGCTTGCAATCCATCTTGAACAGACTAATTTGTACTTAGGTTAACTCGCAATGGTTTTAGTTGGAGAATTTATTTTGGTTTTATACTCTCACGTAAATACGTAATAGTCGTGTAACCATTGTGAATCAACAATATTTTTTCCTATCATAAATGAACGATGATCGAAGTCAACAAATTTTCATAGTTCGTGCCACACCAAGTGTGCAGGATAATGATCTTTATTTCTATTAGTGTCCCATTAGACTGGAGAAAAATTGTTATCAACAAGTTTCCCTCTGACAAACTGGTATTTGATAACCAAAGAATTGGTTCTATAAAAATTAAAAGAAAAAACCAGTATACGTAAGAGGGATGCCCTACTGTAGGGTAGGGCATATATTTAGACTTTCGGACAGTTCAGCAGTTCTCCTTTGGCGGGTTCATTCATGTACGGTTCGGTCAAATTTTGTATCAGTAATACTAGCTTGAGATGCGTAGTCTTAAATACGTCTGTGTGCTTAGGCGACTAGTATATATTGTAGGCGTCTTCCTTTTTAATTAAATCAAAATCAATTATTTCGCCGAGCCCAGATTCCTGGGTAGGCGCCTGTTGCGAAACAAAATGAGTTATTTCTGCAGTAGTAGATTTTTCCCATTGAGCCCATATTTTACCCAGATGAGTTTGTTCTTTTTTACTTATTTGTACGAGTAGTTTTTTAGCTGACGCACGAGTCTCTTCGATTTCATACATATGATAATCGTCGCGGTAGATTTGTTTGATATTAATAATCCCGTCTTGTTCCATTTCTTCAAGCAATCTAAAGTAGACATCTGCGACGGGACCAAAATTAATTTTACGGTAGGTTAGCCCGCTGAGATTTTTGTGGTGGAGATAGTACCAGGAGAAATCAGCCAAGTACAAGAGGCTGGCTAATTTAGTTTTCTTAATAATGGTCCGGCTCGCTTTTGCTTCTCTGATAAAAAATAATATCATCGCTGAATACTTTGGATAATTTGGGGCAATGGTGCGGACAAGTTCATCGAGGGTGATACCAAATAATTTTGTGATTGCATCAGCCTCGGCTAAGGTCAGCTCCTTGGTACCTTTTTCTACCGCCACAAATGAAGCGCGGGACATGTCGGTAACTTTAGCTACTTCAGCTTGTGAAAGTTTTCGTTCTTCTCGCAAGTATTTAATAAAATCAGCGTAGGTTGTTTTCATGCATATAGTATAAAATGCTTAGTTGATATTATCAACAAGACATGTTGATAATACTGACACTGATTATAATAAAAAAAGTGCAGGCATGAGCCTGCACTTTTACAACAAAAGATGAATGTTAGATTTTAACCTTGTCAGCAAACTGACCAATCAGTGGCAGGGCTGTCTCTTTTTTGCCAACCACATTTACAATACCAATGATTGTTAAAATTAGAGTCCCAAGATTGAGTAGCATGATAATTGGATACAATCCGCTAAATAAAAACATTGTACCTAAAATATAAATAACTACTTCCAGACCAAAAAGTACTACTCCTTGTTTAACATGATATTTCACAAATGGTTTGTCTAATGAAGTCATGTAGGGAATAATCACGAGCGGTCCTAGGTAACAAAGTACTCCCATCAAAGTATCAGTTTGTACTTCTGCGGCCACTGGTTGATTGCTTGAGGTGTCTACTGCTGCGGGTTCGGTAGCTGGCTGGTTAGTTTGGTTTTGTGTTGGTTCCATAAAATGTAATATTTAATTATTAGGATTATCCATCATCTGTAATTGTAGAATATTTTCACATTAGTACAAGACTAGAAGTTGCTATTAATACCATCCTCAAATAACCCCAACCCAAAGTAAATCACCGTCTTTGCGAGTGAGAAAGTCTGGGAGACTTTCGCAAGAGGTTACCAGCTATTTTGTAAAAATAGCGATAACCTGAACAGTCCCTGTAAGGGTAAT
>JAYVHQ010000076.1:0-10121 GCA_043771035.1 Candidatus Kaiserbacteria bacterium
AGATGAATCAGGACAGATACAGACTGAGTCCATAAGTGAATTACCCAGCTACACTAGGTCTCGCCCAGTTAATACGTGGTGACCGATATGCAAAAAAACCTAAAAGGCGGCCCTAATCGGGACCGCCTTTATTAATCAGGCACAAAGTGAGTACTTGCAAAATTTTGTACATTTTGTACAATATTGATATGAAAATCATTTCTACCACCGAAGCTAGAAAAAGAATCTCAGACCTATTGGATGCTGTTGTTACAAACAGTGCCAGTTTTGTGATTGGTCGACATGACTCACCCGAAGCTGTGTTGGTTAAGTTTCCAACCAACTACCGTAGCGACGTTAGTGATATTACTAATATTAATGCATACTCAAACAGCTTCGATTTTCTAAAAGACGAACCGGAAATTTATTCTTTAGACGATATAAAGAAATAGGGTATGTACAAAAGAGGAGATATTGTGCTGGTGCCATTTCCATTTACCGATTTATCTGGTCAAAAGATTAGACCGGCACTTATTATCGCTTCGTCTTCTAATGACAATGATGTCATTGTGCTATTTATTACCTCAAATACTAAATTAAAAATCAAAGACAGTGTGCCTATTTTGCCAAGTCCTCAAAACGGTATCAAAGTTTCATCAGGTATCGTTTGTTCAAAAATCGCCACTCTGGATAGAAACATTATTTTAGGAAAAATAGGTCTGATTGAAAGTGTTGCACAAAATAAGGTAGATATTTCACTTAAAAAAGTTTTAGGATTGAAATAAAATAATTCCCTTTGGGAATTATTTTATTTTCTCTATTTAATTTTCTATCTCCAATATTCCATTAAGCCTTGTGTACCTGTGACTTCACGCGCAACTGCGTACTGCGATTCTTGTCTAATTTTGGCAAACGAATTTCCAACATCCCGTGTTTCTCTTGGGCGTCAGCTTCATCGATGACGACTTCTTCGGGAAGTAATAGGGTACGTGAGAATGAACCCCAAAATAGTTCACGGTGGAAGTAGCTGTCATCTGACGATTCTTGGTATTCAGCGCGGATACCTTTGATGGTCACCATGTCACGGGTGATAGCGATATCAAGGTCATTAGGACTTACTCCCGCTACGAGAGCCCGGATCACAATAGCGTCGCTCGTTTGGTACATATCTACCGGTAGCTCGCCCTCTTGGGGGGCACCCGCATCATGGGCGTCGTCCTGCCATGATTCATTGTCGTCATGGTAGGTATCTTGCTTTTGGTCTTCTGAACCAAATTCATGTTCGTCGTCCAAAATGCGGTCGTATTCACTAGCGGCCGTGGCTCCGGTGAGACGTTCTAAGAAAGATGGTTTTTTCATAATTTATTTTAAGGGATGTACGTTTAGTTCCGTCTGTTTAATTTTTTCAAATAGCAGGAATAGAATAATAATTCCAAACCAGACGAAGAGAAACACACCGAGGATGGTTTCTCCACTTGCATCCATTATAAAAAAATTAAAGAGAGCATGCAATACGATAGCCAGGCATAACCCTAAACAGCCGGACACTAATTTGACAGTAGTGCTCTTGTAAAACGTGAAGGCAAGGAAGACACCAACCGTCCCTGAAGCGAGAACGTGCAGTAGAGTGGCACCTAAAAATCTGAATGAACCAGTGAGTGTCGAGTTGAGGTAGTCACCAGCAATGAGTGGATTAAGGACAAATAGGGCGTTCTCCAAGGCCGCAAACCCCAGAGCCAGTGTGACCATATAAATAACCATATCAATCGGTTCATCAACTGCGCGGTTCCAGAGGATGATAACGAGCGCTACAGCATACTTCAGTAACTCTTCAATCACTACCCAGACAAATATTAGTTCAGTCCCATTATATAAATCAATCGCGTATTTTTGGAGAGGAAGTGCGAGTGGTACGACGGCCATACCAGCAATAAACGTAATGGCAATGAGCAACAGCGGCTCAGGTTTAGCTTTGTCTTCTCGTAGCCAGAACCACAACCAAAAAAGCGCGGGGATGAGGCCGCAGAGAAAGGCTACTGTAAAGTGTATCGCTTCCATAATAGAACAAATATAAACGGCACACTTCCGCGTTGTACTGCGGTAATTTCTTCTTCACCGTACCGATGTACGGCTCGTCTCAAATTCCTTGTACGCCTTGAATTGCACTCGTTTCTATTCGTTCTATTGTAACAGGGAGATTGTGTTAAAAATTTAGGTTATAGAAGTGGTTTGGGGAGAGAATAGTGATAGGTGTGGCCTGTTTCATTATCACTTGCCAAGACAGCAAGACTGAACGCTTGCAAAGCAACCTTCCGTCTTTGTGAGTGAGAAAATCTGGGAGATTTTTGCAAGACTCACTCTGCTAGTTTATGTAGCGCAGTGGAATAAACTGATGAGTGAGTGGACAGTCCCTGTAAGGGAGGAGGTGCGACGACGCGGCAATCCACATCGTTACACAGTCGGCCACTTTGCTACCATCAAGATATCAGCATCTTTCATTGCTTTGGGTAGCTCCTGCCAAATAGTCTCGGTCACAAACGGCATAAATGGATGGGCTAATTTAAGAGATGTCGTTAGGTATCGAGCTAAGAGTGCTTGCCTAGCAAATCGAGTATTTTCATCAGGACTTGCTAAGAGTGATTTTGATTCCTCAATTACTTCATCTGCAAAGCGGCTCCAGATAAAATGGTATATCATTTCTGACGCTAGATCAAAGCGGTCTCGGTCCATTTGTTCAGTAATTAATGTAACAACACTTTTTAATTCAGCTTCTAATCCGGCATGTTTTGCTCGCTCTTCCAATTCTAATTTGGTGACATCAAAAGTGAAATCGTAACCTTCAAGATTGTCCAAAACAAACCGGGTAATATTCCAGAGTTTATTCGCAAATTTTTTGTATGCGTTTACTTTATCTGGGTCGAGGTTCATGTCAGTGCCCGGGGCGTTGTTTACAATTAGTCCCATACGCATGGCGTCAGTACCGTATTTTTCTTGAATTTCGTTGGGTGCAATTACGTTGCCTTTACTCTTGCTCATTTTTTTGCCGTGTTTGTCACGCACCATGCCGTGGAGGTATACTTTTTTGAATGGAACCTCCCCAGTGCGGTAAATACCCAGCATCACCATGCGGGCGACCCAGAAGAAAATAATATCTTTCCCCGTTTCCATTACTGAAGTAGGGTAGTAGCTTTTGAAGTCATCACCGTCAGGGTAATTAGTTGTACATAGTGGCCACTGCCCGCTACTAAACCATGTATCAAATGTGTCAGGATCTTGGACTACATTACTACTGTTACATCGCCCGCAGATAGTGATACTATTTTCGATATCCACCATGCCGTGGTCACACTCAACGCAAATTTTGGCCGGAATCGGGATGCCCCAAACTACCTGACGGGAAATATTCCAGTCCTCTATTTTTTCCATCCAGTCACGGAACACTCGTTCATCACGCTCGGTAGTAAAGGTTAGTTCGTGTGAATCAACAGCTGCCAGGGCTTTTTCAGCCAGCGGCTTGGTTTTTACAAACCACTGTTCACGGATTTGTGGTTCGATGTCACGGTCACATTTGTAGCAACACGGTACTGAGTGGGTGTAGTTTTCGTCGATTTTGACGACGAGACCCTTGGCAGCTAACTTTTCGACAATCTTTTCTCGAACATCTTTTATTGTCATTCCTTCGAATTCGCCGGCAATCGGCAGTAGCTTACCTTGCCAGTTAATAATTTGTTCGTAGTCGAGATGGTGGCGTTTAGCGATTTCAAAGTCGACACCCGAGTGCCAAGGGGTAATCGTCATCACACCAGATCCCATCTCTGGGTCGCTTGCTTCATCTTTAATTACAGTGGCGGTAATAGGTCCGTTTATCCATTCGAGCTCTATTTGTTGTCCGTGAGTGAATTCGGCGTAGCGTTCGTCATCAGGGTGCATTACTACATATTTATCGCCAAATTTAGTTTCCGGCCTTGCGGTACCAATGACAAAAGGACCGTACTTAAAGTAATAAAATTTATCTTTTCGTTCGATGTGTTCTGTTTCTAAGTTAGAAAGTGAGGTTTGGTGTTTTGAGCACCAGTTCACAATCCGTGCGCCGCGGTAGAGGAGATTGTCAGTTTCAAGTTGTTTAAACGTATTATTGACCGTTTTAATAACCCGAGCGTCCAGGGTAAAGAGAGAGCGTGACCAGTCACACGATGCGCCGATTTCCCGAATCTGATTCTCCATAAAAGACTTGTTAGTCAAAGTAAAATCCATGATTTCCCCGTAGAGTTGTTTGGGGTCCATGCCAAATCGCGAACGGCCTTCTTTTTCTAATTTCTTCTCGTATACAACTTGGGTTTCAAACCCCGCGTGATCAGCTCCCGGGAACCAAACAGTTTTGTACCCCTGCATCCTTTTGAAACGGATCATGATGTCCTGGATGGTTACAAACAGTGCATGTCCAGCATGGAGTGAGCCGTTGGCGTTTGGCGGTGGCATAACAATCGAAAATGGTTCAGTCCGGTCACCAGGTAGGTTGTCCGGATTAAAAAACCCCGATTCTTCCCACATTTTATATATACCAGCCTCGTGGTCTACAGGGTTGTAGGGTTTGAGGAAAATCTCGGGAATATTAGGTTGAATGGTGTTATTTTGCTCGTTCATAGTAATGCTAGAGTATCATGAAATTAGAGGGGAGAAAAGAACAAGGAGGAGGTGAGAAAGCGAACTAAAGAGCTTTTGCAAGACTCATTGTGGTATTTTAAAAAATATCCAATGAGTGGACAGTTCCTGTAAGGAATTGCCTCCTCCTTTAAAAATGGGTGTTGTAATTTTATAGCGATCGGTTTCCAGAAGCGGAGATAAATTGAATAGCTCCTGCCGAACGAGCGGTCGCGAGCTGTGCATGCCCAGCCAACGCTATCATGATGCTGTTGTCGGTTGAAAGATTTTTATGAGGTAAGTAGATTTCTACCGTGGGGTGAGTTTTAAGAAGCGACTCAGTAAATGTTTGGCGTAAGTAATTATTGGCACTCACACCGCCTCCGATAATAAGTGTTTGAGCGTCATAGTGGTCGATGGCTTTCGTAGTTTTTTTAAGGAGTACCTCAATCGTAGCGTCTTCAAAATCCCGGGCGAGGGCATTTTTTTCATCCTCAGTTAAGGTGGCGCCATCAATTGCGTAGCGGACAGCGGTCTTGAGTCCCGAAAACGAAAAATCAAAATCAGGGCTGTGGAGCATCGGACGAGGCAGGACCTCCTTGTATGGTGGTACGTTTGCCTTGCGCGCTATATCAGCCCTGCGACCAATTTCTACCCCTCCGGGGTAGGGTAGTCCCATAAGCCTCGCGACTTTATCAAACGCTTCACCAACAGCGTCATCGCGCGTTTGTCCGATTTTTTCGTATGTGCCCCAATCCTTCATCAGTACCAGTTCGGTGTGTCCACCAGAAACCAGGAGTGCAATAGCGGGGAACTTAATTGGCGCTAAGGCGTTATCAATTTCCACATCATACAGAGATGCCAATATATGTCCCTCCATGTGATTAACGGGTACGACAGGACAGCCAATAACCTGTGCGAGAGCTTTCGCAAAGCTAATACCTACCCAGAGTGCCGGTTCGAGTCCCGGCCCTGAAGTCACTGCAATCATGTCAATTTCAGGGAGCGAATATTTTGCCAAGAAATCTAATAAAAATACCGCCAGCCCGTCCTCACGCTCGAGGGTAGTTTTAATTTTATCTGCCAAATCATTTTTTAGCACAGTTGGTTCCATTTCAATAAGTTCAGCCTCGGTTAAGGCACTCATAAGCATTGGCACAAGTGCGAGAGCGTGCTCACGTTTAGCTACTTGTGGGAACACTCCACCAAACTCGGCGTGGATATCAATTTGGGAGTGGAGCGCATTGCCGAGGATTTCGTAGGTGGCATTAGGAAATTCCCCCTCGGTCCGAACTAGGCTGATTGCAGTTTCGTCACAAGAGGTTTCAATTGAGAGAATTAACATGGCTATGTTATAACATAAAAAAAGCCCGCGCCAAGCCTAGTGTGGCTGGTACGGAGCTTAAGGCGCTCGGGGTACTTACTAACCCGCACGTTGTACTGGAGACTGGATCCAGATCAAAAGATCCTTCTCGCACGTCTATGTCAGCACGGTCTGCAGGTGATATAGAGACTTACGATCGCGGCCGCGATCCTTGTGTCAATGCTTTCGCCCGAACCCGACTAATATACTCTTTATTAAAAATTCGTCAATCTAATCTGATGATGAGATGGTGGGGATTTGTACCCCACAACGTTGTGTCTAGGAGCTGGACTAGAGCAAGCTCATACCGGGTCTTTCGGGGTTACCCGTACACAATACTACCATTAACCCTTATTCGCGCGTTTACCTATTACGCCACATCTCGTGTTTTCTACTATACTAAAAATCGAGCAAGGATGCGAGTTTTGTCATATAATGACGAATAAAATAATTTGTATGATTAAAATTGCAACGCATAGTGGAGGATTCCATACTGACGACGTGTTTGCCATTGCTACTTTACAGCTGCTCTATGGTGGAGAAAATGTGGAGGTGGTGAGAACTCGAGATGAGTTAGTACTGGCAATCGCTGATATCGTGGTTGATGTCGGTGGTGTGTATGACGTGGCTACCAAGCGTTTTGATCACCACCAAAATGGCGGTCCGGTGAGAGACAACGGTATTCCGTACGCTGCGTTTGGGTTGGTGTGGAGAGAATATGGCGAAAAGGTAGCAGGTGGCAAAGAGGTAGCTGATGAAATCGAACACATGCTTGTACTCGCTGTTGATGCGGGGGATTCGGGGGTAAATCTGTATGAGCTTAAAAATGCAGAGATTCCAGTATTTGAGCTTTATCAAATCACCCGCTCATTTTTACCGGAATGGGGCAGCAGTAAAAGTAAAGATGAGTGCTTTGTCGAGGTGTTAGATTTTGCTCGTAATTTACTGACACGGATTATTCGTCAGAAACAGGCTGAAGTAGAGATGAAAAAATTAATCGCTAAAACTTATCAAGAGGCAATAGATAAGCGAGTGTTGGTGTTTGATGTTCCTGTTAATCCAATAGTGTGTATCCAGTACGAAGAAGTACTGATGGTTGCATTTCGGCGGGATACTTCAGTTGATAATAGTTGGACAGTCGAAGCAGTTCGAAAAAAAATTGGTAGTTTCGAATCACGAATAAATTTTCCGAGTAGTTGGCTTGGGTTGCGTGATAGTGAGCTAGCAAAAGTGTCTGGAATTTCAGATGCTATATTCTGTCACAAAACTGGGTACAAATTTGTCGCTGGGAGCAAAGAAGGGGTGATGGAGGCGGTTGCGAAGGTTGTGGGTTAGAGAATGATACAGGCTTGTCCTGACGGTCACAAATTCGCTAACGCTCATAAGTGCCGCGGGACACAGCTCGTGGTTTTGGCATTAGGAATAGCCAAAACATCGCTCCGCTGTTCAGGTGCAGGACTTGAACATTACATGTTCAGTACAGGTTGTCGTCCTTTTTTCAAAAGTACTGGCAACCTTTTCAAGTCCTGTGGCAAAATAAAACAACCTCAGCTAAAAAAGCTGAGATTGTTTTATTTGTGCGAGATACAGGACTTGGTCACGAATAATTTTTTATCAAAAAATTTTCTCGACCCCGACTCGCGGCTCATAAATTCGCAACACTCCGTCTTTCAAGTCCTGACGCAAGCAAAGCAGTTTGCTTGCTTATCTCGCACAATACACAAAAAGCACCCCTTTGGGTGCTTTTTGTATATTGTGCGAGATACAGGACTTGAACCTGTGACCTACCGCATGTCATGCGGGCGCTCTACCAGCTGAGCTAATCTCGCAAGTGATTGATAGTATACCCTAAGTTTTGCAGGCTGCAATTCTTACAAATTAATCACCCTGTCAGTAATAGCGTCTCGAGGAATTAATGAACTGTTTAGTTGTAGATGATTATAGATTGAACTCACTTGCTTACTTGCTTGAGCATAGCTGTCACGAATAATACTATTGCCATGGCGTTTGTCTGCAAAGGCAGTAAATGCGCGTAGTTGATGGTGTAATTGATTAATTAAAATATTACGAGTTTCTAATAATTCAGGACTACTGGGATCATGAGTCCAGAGTCTGATAAAGTTTGGCAAGTGTTCACCATCTAAACCGATTACAGTTTTTGGTAGATTATCAAGTTTGCCAGCGTACCCTGTTTTGGGGTTATGATAATATTTAATCCACGACATTTTTCCCGCTGCTATGTCACTCATAATTCCTTCAATTTTGTCCATGCTTTTATCCAGACTAAAAGTTAAATCGGTACTCAATGCTAGGTGATCGTATCTTGATTTCGGACTGTTAAAAGTTGTGTAGGCATCAACTCCTCTTAAGTAGTCATCAATACGTGCTGTTCTGTTGACTGTCGATTCATTTCCAAACCATTGCATTTGAGTAGCGGCATCAACGAAATAGGCTTCAAATACGTCCGAGACTCTTTTTGCTTCTTGTTCTTGAAGAGTTTGCCTGGCGAATTCATTTTCGAGTCTTTTTACTTCTGCCAGGTCTTCGAACACACCCTTTCTGCCATAAACATCTTCATTCATGAAAGGGGCTAAGTTAATAGGATGCTTTTCCCGAATATCTTTAGCTTTAGCTTCTGCAGTTTTAAGTAACTGAGGACCAATTATTGATCTTTCAAAGGGTCTACTGAATTCTTGAGACATATACATATTTATATTATAGCAAATAAAATTTATAGGATGAGCAACGTAACCTTTTTGTCAGCACTCTCGTTCTACATAGCATAGACGCTATAATATATTTATCATATGTGTGGAATATTTGGATATGTCGGGGGAAGACAAGCGAGCGATATTTTACTCGGGGGGTTGCGGAAACTCGAATACCGCGGGTATGACTCGGCCGGGATATATGTAGCTGGCGCAGGGGTAGTTAAAGCGGTCGGCAAGGTGGTGGTGTTAGATGAGGAGCTACTTACAACCCCTAAAGTAGGCACAACGGGGATTGCGCATACGCGCTGGGCGACTCATGGTGAGCCTTCAGTCGTTAACTCTCATCCACATACTGATTCGTCAGGCAAGATTTGGTTGGTGCACAACGGCATCATCGAAAATTACCAAGCGCTCAAAACTGAGCTTCAGGTAACGGGAGTTACGTTTGCGTCACAGACGGATACCGAAGTACTTGCGCAACTCATTGGGTCGTTGTACCAAGGTGATTTACTTACGGCGGTAAAGCAAGCGCTGGCGCGCGTGCATGGTACCTACGGTATTGCGGTGATGGCGGAAGATAATCCTGATCAAATTGTCGTGGCCCGGATGGGGAGTCCGATTGTGTTGGGGGTTGGTACGGGTGAAATGTTTGTTTCCTCTGACCCGTCAGCGCTTTTGGCACATACCAAACAAGTAGTCTACCTTGATGACGGAGAAATCGCCGTAGTGACAGCGGGCGACTATAATGTGACGACGATTGCGGGTGAAGCGCGCCTAAAAGCAGCCGAGACCATGGACTGGGACGCCACCGTTGTGCAAAAAAATGGCTACGCGCATTTTATGCTCAAGGAAATCCATGAAGCCGCTGAAGTAGTTCGTAATACCACTCGGGGGCGGGTGAATGCAAAAACAGGCATGGTCAAGCTCGGCGGGCTTGAGGATGTGGCCAGTAAACTCTCAGCGATAAAACGCCTCACCATCGTTGGTTGTGGCTCGGCCTATTATGCGGGGCAGGTGGGACGATTGATGATTGAGGAATACGCTGGTCTGCCAGTTGAAATTGAGCTCGGGAGTGAATTTAGATACAGGCGTAATCTTGGTGATGCGAGTAACGCCGTTTTGGCAGTGACACAGTCAGGCGAAACTGCGGATACGCTCGCGTCAGTGAGAGCAGGTAGAGAAAGGGGTCAGCTGACGCTTGGGATTGTAAACGCGGTTGGTTCAACCATTGCCCGCGAGACTGATGCTGGTGTTTATAATCATGCTGGTCCAGAGATTGCCGTTGCCTCGACCAAGGCATTTATTTCACAGCTGACGGTGTTCGTGCTGCTCACGGTGTGGTTGGGGCGACAGCGGGGTATGTCTTTGATTGAATCCACTGAAATACTATCAGCCCTCGAAAGTTTACCAGCCGTGATTGAGGCGAT
>JAYVHQ010000077.1:0-2662 GCA_043771035.1 Candidatus Kaiserbacteria bacterium
ATCGCGAATAGTGACAAAGTCTTGGGTCGCAGCAGTATTAGGGGTGGCCATAAGTTAGGAGTCTTTTTTTTCGATTGCTTTAAGTTCTAGTCGGCGCGCAAGTGAAGTAATATCTTTCCTTTGACTATTTTGTGGACTGAGAATAATCGGATTACGAATAGTGGTGGTCGGTGTAAAACTTTGTTTGTGCACAATTTCACGGGTTTGTTGCCAGAGGTACAGTCGTTTACGACGGTAGTGATTGTACATGGCTTCGAGGAAGTGTGAAAATGGTCGGTTATTGACAGGATAAAAAGCCAAAGCAGCCGTGAGCAGACCAATCAAAAAGGCTGGGATAAGTGCGATAAAAAACGGTAAAGTAAGTAACAAAACCACTGCCATTCCCCCACCACCACCGAGGTACAAAAATTGCCGCCACGTAAATGGTCCAAAAATCTTGTCCTCGATTTCGATGAACTGTGGCACTTCAAACTGCATAGTTTTATTATACAGTATGTATCAGGATGAGGAGAGACACTTTTACTCAGTGGTATACAGTATATTGAATAGTGAATATAGAATATAGAATATAGAATAGAGAAAATTGAAGAGACGATACGTGGATTGCTTCATCAGTTCCGCATCCGCTCCACCGACTCGCAAAGACGCTTCACACCCATACGTCTTTGCGAGGAGAGAGGAGGTACGACGATTGACGTGGCAATCCACATCGTTAGCTCCTCTCTACAAGAGCAGTCCAGGTTGTCGCTCGTTTTAAACAAACGAGCTGGCAACCTTTTGATTTAATGACATTGAGTCATTAAATCAACCCCATCGCGGCTTCTCGAGCGGTGCATCTACATTTGGCTTCGGTTGTTCATACATTGGCGCGGTGTATGAGGGTGCGGCCGGGGTTGCTCGTTCTAGAGTAGGTTGAGTTGAGGTATAAATAGGTTCATCAATTGTAGCTCCTGCGTTAAAGGTGCTACGTACAGGCGACCGCCCTTCTATCATATCAGCCGCCATAGTTCGAAGTTCAGGTAAGATTGTACTTTCAGTAACTTGCGTAGAGGCTACTATTTGATTCGGAGTAGTTGGTGGAAGCCAAGTTGCTTTAGTTACTGTTTCAAATAAATCTAATACTTCAGTACCCATTTGGGCGGCATTTTTTGGGTCGAGCTCTAATTCTTGCTGTAACAATGGTACCGTGTCTTCTTTTTTGTAAAAACCTAATGCAATATCACTGAGAACACCCTTGAATTGTTCTACGAGGTCGTTGTTTGTACCTAAATATTTTTGGGCTAATTTATCAACATAGTCACTTGTTTTCAAATACAGATATTGGTTGAGTAAATTTTCATTAGTGCTAACGATAGCAAATCGGTCTTTCTCCTTTACTAACTCATCAGTATTTTCCAACGCTACTGATGTAAGTGACTGTTGTTCAACCATTTCTTCGGGCATCATACCAATAATAATCTCCAATATTTGTTTTGTATCTTTAATTGATTGATGACATTCAATAATAATAAATTCCATCAAGGCAAATTTATGAAGAAAAAGCGTCAAGTACAGGAAAATCCCATTTTCTAATACTTGGTTGTCAAAATTGATGAAACCTGCGCTTTGAATTGAACGAATTGCTTCATCAGTAAAATCACTAAATACAAAGTCACTATATTCTGGTGTTAGAGACTGTATTCGGGCTTGTAAAATTTGTGAAGGCATAATTTTAATGATCATCCTCTTTAGGTTTAGGTGCTTCCCCGGCATCTTTTAAGGCTTTTGCTATTGCTTTGGCGGCAGCTTTTTCAGCTTCATTTTTATCTTTATTCTGTCCTTTGTCACCATATTCTTTTTCTATTGCTTTAATATCAGCTTTAGTATGGCCATTTATTCCTTTAGAGGCACCATACGCACCAGCTGCGGCTATAACACCCGGTACTACACCGCCAGTTAGTAGGCCAAGACCAACCCCAGCACCAATCGCAGTAGCACCGTTTAATAGAGCCTTTTGTTTTTTAAGCCAGGCTTCTTTACGCCTCATATATGTTAATTGATTAGCGTACACCTGTTCGGGCTCTTTAGCTGCTTTTAGAGCAGTCTTAAGTTGTGCTTCAACTATTTTAATTTGTCCATTAATTTGGTCTTTTACTTCGTCATCTCGAGTATTATTTAAATCATTTTTCAGTTTGTCTAGAGCTGCTTGCTGCCTTTTTACTTCCGGATTATCCTCAGGAGCCACCTTGCCCAATAGTTCATTGTACTTATTATCACTCTCCTTTGATTCTTTTATTCTTGTGGTAAAGCCACCTTTTTTACCAGCGCCCATACCAAGAGATTTACCAAGTCCGCCAGCATTACGAAGATCAAAGCTAGAATCGGCAACCTTCCCCGCCCCTAGCATCATTCCTTTACCGACGAATCCAGTATTGGCAGCTAGTTTACGGAATGTTTTACTCTGAGTTAAAGCATTGGCGGATCCTCCGACTACTGTTCGGCCTGCTCGCGCAGCTAATCCTACAGTCAGTCCTCCTGCAGCACGCCCAGCCATATGTTTACCTGTAGACACAGCTACTGATGCACCATGGGCGCCCATTTTTTTAGCTACTACCATCGAAGCGCATAGGAAGACTATTACCATAGCAAAATATGGTATTAGACCAGGTGCGTCACTGACGGT
>JAYVHQ010000078.1:0-2420 GCA_043771035.1 Candidatus Kaiserbacteria bacterium
GCTGTACACCTTGTCACTAGTTTTTCTCATACTTCGAAAACTAGCAGGCAAGGTCTTACGGAAGTGTTTAGACACTTCCTCACCCTAGAGCGCGCACACGGGCTTTTACTGTGCGCGCGAGCTGAAATCTGTGCCCTGCGGCACAGATTTCCCGCTTCTGACCGATAGGGAAGAAATTGTTGCTGTGAGTTTACGAACGAAACAATAGGGAACATTGCGTATAGCTTTTTTCCCGATTGCGCAGCGAATCTTCGATGTTTACTGTCAATTGAGTGAGAGCGGCGAAAATTTATTTTCAGTGTCGAACGAAAGAAGACAGAAAGCTTGCTTACGAGAAGATAGGGTTCAACAGTCTGGGAGACTGTTGAAGCTGTTGCGAGATATTTTAATAAAATATCCGCGACGGGTACTGAACATGTAATGTTGGCTAGAGTGAGGTTGGGACGGGGCCCAACCGCAAGACCTTGACCATGTAAATGCGAAAGGTGTACAGTCTCTGTAAGAGATTCGACTGACTCATTACAGGAGCTGTCCACTCATTCGTCTCTTTTGTTCGCTAGCTCACAAAGATACTGGATGAGTCTGGCGCAGTGACATTGAGTCACAGCTCACTCGAAAGGTTAAAATAGTTTAGGAAACTATTTCAAGACCTTGACTACTATTTCAGGAATACCTGGATTGAAATAGTGATAAGGTTTACTGCTCCTGTAAAGAGATAGGTTCTCGTCTTACAGCAGCGGTAAATTCTACGAATTCAGTACAGCTTCAGTATGAAGACAGCGCGGCAATCCACGTTTGGACTGGGCTACTTAATGTATTACTTTCGTTTGAGCACTAATTTTTTTTAGTAAAAAAGCTCAGTTTAATTGTGGGGATGGTATTACTGCACCGTATCAAAATCAACACTCTCTACATTTTGAACCGTGTTCATTTCTAGACTGAAAGCATTTTGTCCCAGTGAGGCGGTGGCTTCTCTTAAATTCAAAGCTAAAGAAAACACAAATACACTAAAGCCGATAATTGTGCCCCAAGCGATAATAGAAAAGAATCGTGATCTCTCCAGTTCAAATTTTTGCATGCACTTAGTATAGCAAGTTCGTACTAGCGCAAATGGCTTTTTTTAACTAATATAGGGGTATATGAATTTCCAAGATTATTTCAAAGGTAAAAAAGTGACCGTAATGCGGATCGGGCTTCTTGGTCGAGGGATTGGAGATACCGCCTACTTGGCTGAAGCGGGAGCGGAGGTTCTGGTGGTTGACGCCGCGAGCAAGGCAGTTATGCAGCCGGCGGTTGATCAGCTCATTCAGTATCCAAATATAACTTGGAAGTTTGGACTCTATGACTTTGCTGATTTCAAAGATGCTGACCTGGTGCTGGTAGGTGCAGGCGCGCCACTAGATGAACCGGTGCTCGTTGAGTGTATCGCAGCTGGAGTGAGGTTGGTACAATCAGCCGCGCTCTTTGCACAACTATCAGGGATACCAATTATTGGGGTGACGGGGACGCGAGGGAAGTCGACAGTGACCATGATGATTCATCACGTGCTGTCGTATATCACTGGTGAAAATATTTTACTCGGGGGAAATATCCGCGGGGTGTCTAATTTGCAATTACTTAATGAAGTAAAGGAAGATTCACTCTGTGTGATGGAGCTTGATTCATGGCAACTACAAGGATTTGGCTGGGCTCAAATTTCACCAGCGGTCGCAGTCTTCACCACGTTTATGGAAGACCACCTTAATTACTACGAACGTGGCGGTAAGACGCGCGATGAAGCAATGGCTGCCTATTTTACCGACAAAGCGCAAATATTCCTTCATCAGGAAGAGAGCGGCGTGCTGGTTACAACGCCAGCAGTATTTGAATGGGTTAAAAAAGTATTACCCAAAGCAACTCTGGGACAACAGGTTGTGCTGGCTGACACGTCAATTCTGCCCGAGGATATGCTGCTATCGATGCCGGGAGAGCATAACCGGTTAAATGCCGCCCTGGCGACCGAGGCTCTGCGCGCTGTTGGAATGACTGACGAAGAAATATTTGAAGGGCTTGCCACGTTCCCTGGAGTAGAAGGGAGGTTGCAGTTGGCCGCAACGGTAAACAACGTGCGAATCTACAACGACAATAACGCCACCACTCCACAGGCTACCACCGTCGCACTAGAGTCATTAGATCAGGGCAACAAAAATATCGTTCTCATAGCCGGCGGTGCCGATAAAAACATTGATGTGACAAAACTGGCATATGCGATTACCCAACACTGTAAAAATATTTTCCTAACCCCTGGTTCGGGCACGGACAATCTACTAGGGTACCTCGATGGGGGAGATTTAGGAGTTTCCATAATGGGAGATTTAAAGCTCGCTTTTGCCGAAGCGACTAGAATAGCGACCGCCGGCGACATCATCCTCTTTAGTCCC
>JAYVHQ010000079.1:0-2053 GCA_043771035.1 Candidatus Kaiserbacteria bacterium
AATTGGTGGAGCTGGAAATACGTGGAGTCAAGTAGCTACAAGTTCTCTAGGTTTGTCTGCATCATTCACCAACTCAACACAGTTAGCTGCGTTATTGTCTGACGAAACTGGCTCAGCTGGTGGAGGGTTAGCGGTATTCTCTAACGGACCAACCTTTACTGGCACAACTAACTTCGCCAACCTCATCGGTACCAACGCTACTATTACTAGTGCTACTACAACAAACTTAGCAATCTCATCTCTCACGAGTGGTCGAGTACCGTACCTCACCACAGGTGGCCGCTTAATTGATAGTGGCAACTTCGTCTACGATGGTACGAACTTGGTAGTAAATCGAGACACATCCGGGATCTCTACGACCCTTAATTTACGAAATAGCTTAAATGGTCTTGAACAAGGACCCCGACTTGAGTTCAGTGGTAGCGCTACTCCTCTTTCATATATTGAAGCTACTAGGGGAATTACTGCGGGGTCTTCGGATTTGCGTTTCTCTGTAGGGGGCTCTGCTATGACTGAAGTAATGCGGATTGACTACAATAGAAACGTTGGCATTGGCACTACGTCTCCAGCGAGTAAGCTTGATATATGGGGTGGACTAAGAGTCGGAACCAGTAGCGTACCAAATTTGTTTGTTGATACTACTAATTCATTTGTCGGTATCGGTACAACGACGAAGTATGGTACAGAAGCAATTGGGCTTGGAGGAGACTTAGCGTTAAATGGTCGAGTGATTGCACCAGCGGGAGGAAACACCACATCATTAGGTTTTAGTACTAGTGGTAATCTACAGTATTCTGTATTAAATGGATCAACGGCTTCTATGTCTCTCACCAATAGCTCAGCCGTTGTTGGGTCGGGTATGGAACTTTCGTTTCGCAGCAATAGTGTGCAGTCAGTTGGTATAGAAAGTAGAATGCAATCAAGTGGAAACCATGATTTATTTTTCTCTACCCGAGGTAGCAACGTCTTAAATGAACGAATGCGTATTTTCTCGAACGGTAACGTTAGTATCGGTACGACTTCATCAAGCAGTCTCCTTACCGTGGGTGGTACTATGAGTGTGTTCGGCACCTCAACGCTTGCCACCTCGACCATCACCAACCTCACCCTAGCCCAAGCTCTGGGAACTGTCAGTGGCGGAACAGGATTGTCGTCATACACCACAGGGGACCTACTGTTTGCCTCAGGAGCGAACACTCTTGCCCAAAGGGCGATCGGTACGACAGGACAGGTGTTGCAAGTGGTGGGTGGATTGCCAACGTGGGTGGCTACGAGTTCATTGGGTATTACTGGTGGAGGTGGTGGAGCGACTACGTTTTTGGCACTCACGGACGTACCCTCGTCGTATACCGCTAACAGAATACTATTTACAAACACAGGGGCAACCGCCCTTACCAATAGCGCAAACTTCACTTTTGATGGAACGTTGCTATCGGTGCCGAACTTGACGGTGTCGGGCACCTCGACGTTTACGGGGACTTCGACTTTTGCTAATAGTATTGTGTCGGGAACTCAGATGGTGGCTGGTCTAAGTACACTCGCTTCAACATCGATTAACGGCTTCTTGCAACTAGGAACATCGAGTGTAGCATCACGATTTAACCTCGATGTGGGGAACTTTAATACGGCAGGTACCGCGGGACTCAATCGCTACTACACCTCAACAAATGCGGCTTCAGGCACCGTGCAATTTGGTGAACTCGGGTACGTGCGCTTAGGTGCGACCGCAACCACTACTATGGTTGGTAGTATGTTTAGAGTGGAAGACAGTACGACGTTTGGAAATACCGTTCGGGGATTTGAAGTGCAGACAAATCGCGGTACTAATACGCGCGGAGAAAATACCGCGCTATCAGGATTCGCGCGAACCTTCGGGGTGCGCGGGTTTACCAGTGCTGATGCGGGCAGTGTCTTTGAGCCAGCGGGTGGATATTTTGAAACAGGCGGCACGACACAAGGTAACGCCGTGCGGGGCTACTCATCGACGATTACCTCGGCCTCATTGCTGGCCCTCTTTCAAGATACTTCGGTCTTTAGTGGGGCGGGTCTCAAG
>JAYVHQ010000080.1:0-2552 GCA_043771035.1 Candidatus Kaiserbacteria bacterium
ATCGCGAATAGTGACAAAGTCTTGGGTCGCAGCAGTATTAGGGGTGGCCATAAGTTAGGAGTCTTTTTTTTCGATTGCTTTAAGTTCTAGTCGGCGCGCGAGTGAAGTAATATCTTTCCTTTGACTATTTTGTGGACTGAGAATAATCGGATTACGAATAGTGGTGGTCGGCGTAAAACTTTGTTTATGCACAATTTCGCGGGTTTGTTGCCAGAGGTACAGCCGTTTACGACGGTAGTGATTGTACATCGCTTCGAGGAAGTGTGAAAACGGTCGGTTATTGACGGGATAAAAAGCCAAAGCAGCCGTAAGCAGACCAATCAAAAAGGCTGGGATAAGAGCGATAAAAAACGGTAAAGTAAGTAACAAAACCACTGCCATTCCCCCACCACCACCGAGGTACAAAAATTGCCGCCACGTAAATGGTCCAATAATCTTGTCCTCGATTTCGATGAACTGTGGCACTTCAAACTGCATGGTTTTATTATACAGTATGTATCAGGGTGAGGAGAGACACTTTTACTCAATGGTATACAGTATAGTGAATAATGAATAATGAATAGACGATACGTGGATTGCTTCATCAGTCCCGCATCCGCTCCACCGATTCGCAAAGACGCTTCGCACCCATACGTCTTTGCGAGGAGAGAGGAGGTACGACGATTGACGTGGCAATCCACAGCCGTCTTTACGAGTCAGAAAATCTAGGAGATTTTCGTACGTAGTTCCTAGCTATTTATTAAAAATAGCAGTTAAACCCCTAACTAAATGATGTTTAGTCATTATTTCCGCTTACAGCGGCAGTACAGGTTGTCACTCGTTTTAAACAAACGAGCTGGCAACCTTTTGATTTAATAACATCGAGTCATTAAATCAACCCCACCGCGGCTTCTCGAGCGGGGCATCTACATTTGGCTTCGGTTGTTCATACATCGGCGCGGTGTATGAGGGGGCAGCCGGGACTACTCGTTCTATAGTAGGTTGAGTTGAGGTGAAAATAGGTTCATTTGAGGTTACTTCCGCATTAAAGGTGTTACGTACCGGCGACCGCCCTTCTATCATATCAGCCGCCATAGTGCGGATTTGAGGTATGTGCGGAGACGAATTTTCAACCGCGTTACTTTGTAAGTTTGCTAATTCATCAGAGGCAGTGCTAGTTACATACTGAGCAATTTTTTCGGCTAACGGATTTAAAATTTCAGAATCAACAGTTTGCGTTATGGAGTAGGTTGTCTCAAGCGATATTTCAAGTTGGTCAATCATTCTTGCTTCGAGATCTTGGCGTTTGCAAAAACCCAATAAAATCAATGAAATTTCATTCTCAATGAAAAGCTTTTGTTCATCATTTAATTCATGAATGTATTGCAGAGCTTCACAAAAGCCGGGTAAATCACCATAGAAAATAACTTGCTGAATTTCAGTTGGAAGTGTGTTGTATTGTTCAATAATGCTTTCTAGTTCTGGTGACATATATGTTAATGATCAGATTTAGCACTACTGGTAACTGCTTTTACAATCGAATCAGTATTAAGTTCCTCTTTTGATTTTTTGGTTTCTTTTGTGAACTTTTTTCGAATTGCGTCAGCTGACTCTCGACTTTCATGAAGAGTGCGACCCATTACATATGACTGTACTCTATCCCAGCCACTATTTATATCAACAACATTAGCATAGCCATCAGTATTAGCTTTAACATAAGCTTTTCGGGTAGCTTCTGACTCACGCTTAGCTTTATCTAGGACTTTAAGACCATTAAGCAGCTCATATTTTATTTTTAGGTTCTTCTCTTTCATGTATTTTGCCCAACCATCCTTAAGTTTTGTTTCAAGACTTGCAATTTCTGCATCCTCTTTGGCTATTGCTGCCTTATTAACATCAGGATTATCAAACGTTCCACCAATTTGTCGACGTCGCTTCTCTTTCTCGACTTTTTCGTTAGCAGTTTTAAGTTTCTTTTCAGCTGCAATTATATCTACAACTGGGGCACCATTCTTTTTAAGTTGTCGGAGTTCTGTATCTGCAACATCTCGTTCACGCATTCTTGCAGCTACTAGTACATCATCTTCACCTACTGACCCAAGTGATTCGGCAAAAGTAATATCGCGTTTAGCGGTAGCTTCAATTTTTGTTTTATAGCCACCTTTAGCTCCTGCACCTATACCCAAAGCTGTTCCTACACCCGCTATTCCTCGAGCATCAAAACTTGAATCAGCTAATACACGACTTGAGCGTAAAGCTTGCCTGGCTGACCAACCGCGTAAACCTTTCTGTCCCGCGAGCTCCTTTAATCGCTCACTACTTGCTACACCCTGACCTAATCGACCAGCTGTATTTCTACCTAACGCTCCTGCCAACCCAGCAGTAGCACCTCCCGCCGTGCGACCAGCAGCAGTTCTCAGTCCTTTACCAGCTCGGCCAGCAACATTCTTTCCTACTGATACAGCCATTGTTGAACCATGGGCGCCCATTTTTTTAGCTACTACCATCGAAGCGCATAGGAAGACTATTACCATAGCAAAATATGGTATTAGACCAGGTGCGTCACTGACGGT
>JAYVHQ010000081.1:0-2280 GCA_043771035.1 Candidatus Kaiserbacteria bacterium
ATTGACTACATAATGAGTAGACAATACAGACACTCTGAAGTGGTATTGGACATTAAGGAAAGACTTAAACCTCAAGAATAAGACAAAAGAGATTTGAAGCTCCTATAATATATTTGTGTCTATGAAGTTGTTTTAAATACAATGGAAAAAACTAGCAACTCGCGTTGCTAGTTTTTTCTATGTCTGGTAGTCTGCCGTTCGTCTTTGCGAATTCGCAAATGAAGCAATCCACGTTTTTGCAAGGAGGTACGACGCGGCAATCCATAGCGTTTGTTCGCGCTCTGCAATAGCATCTCCAATTATACTGACTCGTAAGTACTATCCCGTCTTTGCGACGTAACGTCTTTGCGAGCCCGCAGGCGTGGCAATCCACGTTCAGGTCGTGGATTGCCGCAAACGTTCAGCTGAGGCTGAACATACCAACAAAGACAGGGTAAGGTAAATTAGGAATGGTATTACTGCGCTTGTCTAAAAACTCCATTGAAGGCCATTTCTGTATTTAAGTTAGCTATGTAGTCAGCCTTGATGCTTCCTGTAGTGTCTGACATTGAGCTGTGAATTAAATTAAATTGTTGCAATCGAGTCTCAGCCGGTATTGTTTGATCAAATAGTTGACTCACCACAGATTTTGGTTGAGTATTTAACACCGCAGCTGCAATGACGTCTTGTGATTTTTTGATATTAGTTTTTACAGAATCAGGTAGCGGCTGGCGTATTACATTGTACTGAGCTGACGTCACTACAGCATCTGGTTTATTATTTGTTAGAGCAAAATCATTGATATCTTTGATATAGTTATCAAATACGGTTTGGGAAATTGCCCCTGATCGTAATAGTCTGTAGGCAAATTTAGCCTTTTCAATCTCGTTTCCCGGTTGTGAGTCTGCAGGCTTAGGTTCTCCAAAAAATAAGGCATCCTTAACAACTTGAGCATTTTTTCCATAATTGGTAGCCATTTCTTTATCAAGGTAATTTAAACTAATTACACGTAGACCAGCGAGAGACCCGGCAGCTTTGCCGTACGTAAGAGGTTCACCGTTTGGAGTAAATGACGTTCCGGTAGTTCCGTTTGGATTACTACCCACTGCAGGCGGACGAACTACTGGAGTGGTGACTGGCGGTTTTGTGAGTGCCGGCGGGCGCGCTTGAGGCCTAACTGACGAACAGGGGGCGTTACTATTAACTCCATACAGATAATCAGATTGCACTGCTTTACCGTCAATACACGGTCCTTCATTCAAACCAATGCCGTTAGCTAAGAGGTTCACCATGCCCCAAAGAGAGAGAATTAAAACAAACGCCCCGACGCCGTACAGTGCCAAACTACGGGCATTTTCCTGACTCTCGGTATTGTCACCACCAATGACGAAAAACCTGACCGCGTTAATCAAGAAAATCAGAAAAGCAATCCCAAGGATAAATGGTATCAAGACTTCGTTTATAAAGCCCCCAATTCCGGCTATAAGCTGCTGGAGAGACCCTTCTTGAGCTTGGACATATGCAAGCGGTGATAACAGCAGGAGAGCGCAAATAGGCAAGTATTTCATAGCTCCTATAATACCGCATGTAGCCTTTAAAACTAAGCCCTATAGACAATTGACAAAAAGTGTTTTCTATGCTAATATAATAACTATAGCGATACATCGCTTAAAACGCAACACGCCACCGAAGAGTGGTAGACGAGGAGAGTAGAAATGATCCGTTCATTCAAAAAATGGTTGGCAAAACGTGTAGTCCAAAATTTGGCCCAAACGTACGATGGTTACGCCCCATCGCACCATATCTCATTGTATGACCGTCTGGTCGAATGGGAGAGTCGCCATCTCGAAGTCGTTTTGTTTCTGATGGGACTGGCTTTTATTGCTGGATTGATCGCTACCTGGGTTTCTGGTCATGAAAATGGCTGGACCGCCGTCGGACAATCATTATGGGAGGCATTCTTTGTATGGTCATGAAGCCAGATGAGGACGCGGAGTGGCGGTTTTTTAATCTGCGCAAGCAGATAAACCGCTACTCTTGGTGGAAAGAGGATTGGGGGTTACTTCCTGGCTGGCAATGGATAATATTTATTATTGCCGCTCTAGGAGTAAACATCCTGACATATGTGATGTAAAGAGGCGGAATGCGCCGCCTCTCATACCGCTTTGATATTTGTCTCAGCGGTTTTTTTATATTATCTCTACCCCTTACATTTTTCAATTTAATTTGCTATAGTAGCCAACATATTACTCAGGTCCTGTCCTGTGTGCGCGCTTAGCTCAGTTGGCTAGAGCATTCGAC
>JAYVHQ010000082.1:0-2425 GCA_043771035.1 Candidatus Kaiserbacteria bacterium
CCAGCTCGCAGCCCTCCTCTCTGACGAGTCAGGTACCGGCGTTGTGGCATACACCACGAACCCTATCTTCACCACCCCAAACTTAGGCACCCCATCAACTCTCGTGGGGACTAACATCACGGGCACGGCTTCGGCCTTCACTGCTGGAAGCGTCACCACCAACGCCAACCTAACCGGCATGATTACGTCTGTTGGGAACGCCGCTTCACTCGGATCGTTTAGCTCAAGTAACCTGTTCACAGCCCTGACTGACAAGACTGGAACCGGCAGTTCTGTGTTCTCAATCTCTCCGACGTTTACAGGCACCGCTCTCTTTGCCAATACCTCAAACTCGGGGACGCTCTCGGTGACCGCCAGTACTACCTCAGCCGGTGGATATTTTATCGGGACGATGCCGGTAGTTACAGGTTCCACTACTCGTAATAGCTTCTTTTTTGCAGGAGCTTCTTCAACGTCGTTAACTACAGGAAGTGATAACTATGCTATTGGGGCAGGGGCAATGCAGTATGTTAATGGCAGTAATGCTATTGCGATAGGAACTTTTGCTATGCAAGGCTCCAGTACAGCTAGTAGTACTGGTATATACAACATTGCTATTGGACGTCAAAATCTTCAAGCTTTGACTTCAGGAAATACTAATATTGCAATCGGGGGATTGGCTCTTGTTCAAAATTCATCTGGTTCTGATAATATTGCTTTGGGTTACCAAGTAATGTCTGCAAACAGAACAAATAGCAGTAATATTGCCATTGGTACTCAAGCCCTAAATTCTAATCAGGCCAACTATAATATAGCAATCGGATCGCAAGTTGCAGATAACGCTCTCACTGTCGACCGTTCTATCTTCATCGGTTATAACATCGACGCGGCTAGCACTACCGAAGATGATGTTCTTAACATCGGAAACCTTATCTTTGGACAAGGTGTTAATGGAACGGGTACTACGACATCAACCGGTAATATCGGTATTGGGACTGCAACTCCAAGCAGTAAACTGACTGTCGCTGGTACGTTCCTGACTACTGGCACCAGCACCCTCGCCACCACCACCATCTCCGACTTCAGCCTCGCGGGCGCTTTTCGTGATGCTACAAACTCAGCCGGTACCCTTGGCATGGTATTGCAGACAACCGGCACTAGTACTCGTTGGGTCGCTACTTCCACTCTGGGAATTACTGGCGGCGGCATCACCGCTATCGGCCCAATGGGACAAACCCAGTCAGGCGCCACCATCACCCAAGCTACCTCAACCGGCTCATTTAATGGTCTCACTACCGCCCTCACCATCATCGGCTCAGCTAATACCCTTACCTACACACCAACGATTACGGGCACGCTCAACAACGCTGGCCTAACCAACTCCACTATCGCTTTTGCGACGGGCTCGACCGGGTCAGACATCAACTGGTCGGCTTCACCAGTGTCTCTTGGGGGAACAGCGACGCTCAATATTCCAAATGCGGGAGCCTCAGCCCGCGGTCTCCTCACTAGTACCGACTGGACAACCTTCAACGGCAAAATCTCCAGTACCTCACTTGATACCATTGCCGAACTCGACAGTCTCCTCACCGACGTCACAGGGGTGACTGGTACAGGCAGCTTTGTGTTATCAGCCGCCCCGACGTTTACGGGGACGGCTACGTTTGCTACTACCAGTAACAGTGGGGGCATGACGGTGGCAGGTATAGGATCATTTCTTTCTCGAGTAAATATTGGTTCTGGTAATGGTACCGCTGCCTTGGATGTGGCTACTGATATTTCAAATGGTTACGCCGCTGAATTTATAAATAATAATATTAATGGTTATGGTGCGTATATTTATGTTAATAGTACTTCTTCGTCTCGTAGTGCGCTCAGTGTTGAAAATCCCAACGGCTCAATGTTCACGGTCCAAAATAATGGGAATGTGGGAATTGGCACGACTACGCCGGGTAGTCTTTTGACGGTAGCGGGAAATGGTTTCTTTGGCGGGAATCTAACGGCTACCGGTACGCTGTCTGTGACCGGTGTGGGTACCCTCAGCAGTAATTTATCAGTTGGTGGCTTTACAGCGATTACGGGAAACATCGCCACTACCAGCTCAGGTAGTCTCACTCTCAAACTCGGTAAAATAAACGGTATCCCTACAAATGCAACTGACGCTTTTGTCGGCATCCAAGACACGGGCGGTCCGGGTGGATCGGAGGGGGATTTAATCTTGATTCCCCGTACTACAACAGGGTTGAATAATGCTATTCGTCTATTCACGGGTTCAAGTACGCCAAGCGAGCGCCTAACAATACTTGAAAGTGGGAATGTGGGAATAGGTGCCACAACAGCTGGCACCGTCGCTTCAGCTTTATCTAGCTCTACTGCAGCTAAGCAATTAGCTAAGCTTACTGTTACAGGAGGGGACGCGTTACTAAATACTCTGACGGTAGGTTTG
>JAYVHQ010000083.1:0-2531 GCA_043771035.1 Candidatus Kaiserbacteria bacterium
ACACAAAATGAAAGCACTGAGTGCAATTATGTTGGCTTCTACTATTGCTCCAGATAGAGATATTTTTGACTAAATTGGCCGGTATTTTGGTAGTATGCCGACATTTTTGTGTAAAAAAACAAAGACTGCTGTACTTTTATAGTTTTATTCTATGCTAAGTTTGTCAACTTCAGTATCAATATTTTCGATTTTTTTTGTGACTTTTGGCTTTAGGTTGTTTTGTGCATAGACTATACCGAGCGTCACTATATTTTCCAGCACAGTTTTGAGCCGAGGCATGGTGGCATGCAGGATTTCTGATTCGCCCATGGAAAAACCACCTAGCACATAATCGTGCAGTGCACTGTTGCGTTCACTACTACCCACACCGATGCGCAATCGCACAAAATCCTGTGTTTTCAGATGCGCGATTATGGACCGTATGCCGTTATGGTTACTGTTACCTGTGGTGGATAGTTTTATACTACCTACAGGCACATCTATGTCGTCATAGAGTACAATTACTTGATTAGTTGCTATGTTAAATTGTTTGCATAGGTAGAGAGCCGTTTCACCTGAATTGTTCATAAATGTATGAGGCTTTGCGAGTAGCACCACACACTCCCCGATCATTATCTGTGCTGTTTCTGATTGTGCATATTTGTCAAATTTCCATGCGACGTTCGGAAACAATGCATCAGCAACTATCCACCCAGCGTTGTGCCGTGTGTGTATGTATTGTTGTCCGACATTACCGAGGCAGATTAAAAGCTGCATATTTTTATGCAAGAGCATTTACTCTCTGCATCGACGTTTGTGGTCCTAGTATGTAAAATAATGTAAACGGGTCAGGAGATTTTGCTTGACCAGACAAGGCGCAGCGCAGTGGCCACAGCACAGCAGTGCGCCCCTGTTCATCTGCATAGGGCATAATCAGCTCTTTGATGCCCTCTGCGGTCCATTCACCTGTGTACGCTGTCAGTAGTGCATTTACCGCAGATAGGTGTTGCTGTACCAGCTCTATGTTCGTACCCTTTGCTGTTAGCAGTTCAGTTGAAACAATTGGATCAGCAAAATAGTACTGTACATCACCAGCGTCAATCATAGTTTCCACATCAGACCATTTGTTAACACGTTCAATGATGAGCGGTAGGCATTTTACAAATACCGATTCGTCAAATCCTGTCAAATGCGCAACATAAGGGCGTACAGCGTCTAGCTGCTCTGCGGCTGACAGTAGTTTGATGTATTCACGATTGAACCAGTCTAGTTTTTGGCGATTAAACACTGGGTTTGCTTTTTGAATACCATCAAGAGTAAATGATGTAACAAAATGCTCTAAACTGAACATTTCAGAGTTGTCTTTGGGGGCCCAACCGCAAAGTGCGATAAAATTGAGCAGTGCCGCAGGCAGGTAGCCGTCTGCCAACAATCCCTCACATGAAGTACTACCCTTTCTCTTTGAAAGCTTACCTCCACCCTCTGGGTCCAGTATGTCGGTGAGGTGTCCCAGCATAGGCAGTTCAAAACCGAGTGCTTTAAAAACCAATATATGAATCGGCGTGCTCGGCAACCAGTCATGACCACGAAATATATATGTCACTGCCATTTCATGGTCATCGACAGCAACAGCTAGATGATACGTCGGGAAAACTCCATCACTTTTTAACAGTGTAGCATCGCGGACTTCGCTGGTATTCCACGAAATATCTTTTTTGAGTACAAAATCATAATAACTAACTATTTCATTGTCAGGAGTTTTCAGTTTTATGGCCCCTGTAGTTAGTTCTCTGTCACGACAGGGGTCACGTAGTACTGTCGAATAGCCGTCAACTTTTGCATTTTTTGCATCACACTGGCAGTAAAATGCCTTTCCAGCTGACACCAGTTGATGCGCATAGTTTGCATAGATTCCTTCTTTTGCGCGCTCTGACTGCACGTAAACTGCATCCCACATCAGGCCAAAAGTAGCGAGAAGTGGTACGAGTCGATCAGCCGACCCAGCTACCTCTCGTTTTTGGTCTGTGTCTTCGATACGTAAAAAACATACTCCATTTTGCTGATGAGCAAAAGCATAGGCATAGAGCGCTGTACGTAAACCTCCGATATGGATATTTCCTGTTGGGCTGGGTGCAAATCGTGTTGTAATCATATCGAATCAGTATATCACAAATATTATTCTATGGTATAATCACTGTTATATGATAAAAGCACAACTAGCGGGAGGCACAAAACACTATGAACCAGTTGAAATGATACCCCGAACAGAAATGTTAGAAAGTTTCAGAAAAACATTTTCGCTGTTTGGTTTTTCACCCATTGAAACACCTATACTGCAACTGGAGTCAGTACTGACAGGTGGCGACACTAGTCAAAATATTTTTCGTATCGACGATAGCGAGCGCGAAACTGCGCAGCGTGCACTACGTTTCGATCTGACTGTGCCGCTGGCACAGTATGTAGCGGAGCGTTCTGGCTCTCTACCACTACCATTTAAACGCTATGAAATGGGTATAGTGTTCCGCCGCGAAACTGCGCAGCGCGGTCGTTAT
>JAYVHQ010000084.1:0-2546 GCA_043771035.1 Candidatus Kaiserbacteria bacterium
ACTGGTACTGACCCATCAACTAGTACGTTACCTACTGCATTATTAATATTTACTGTAGTAGCGTTTGTTGTAGCCCACGTAAGAGTTGTACTTTGTCCACGATTGATTGTGGTTGGGTTTACTGTAAATGAATTACAGATTGGATCAAGTGGTGTAGGTACATCAGTCACAGTTACCGGCACAGCACAGGTTACACTGTTGGCACCTTTGGTAGCAGTTAGTGTATAGGTAGTAGTAATATTTGGTGTCACTACCTTTGAACCATCAACAGTGAATGGTCCACTTACGTTAGTGATGCTTACAGCATCAGCATTAGTCGTAGCCCACGTTAGCGTAGCAGAGTTACCACGCACAATTGATGAAAGGTTTGAGGTAAATGAGTCACAGGTAGGTGTAGGTGCTGCAGGTAAACTCACGGTAACTGCATCGGTACAATTGCCTCCTGCATTGGTTCCCGTCATAGTTACAGTGATTGATTGACGACCGTCATTTGGGTAAGTGTAGGTAACAGCATCAGTAGCAGCTACAATAGTATTATTTACACGGAACACTGTACCTTCAGCTGGAGTTCCTACCCATGAAATACGGAACTGTTGTCCGACAGCAACTACAGCAAGACTTGTTGAAATATCACACACTGGAGCGGGCACACTACGATATACGATAACTTCCTGATCACAGTCATTGTTTTGACCATCACCGAAAATTACATGTCGTTCGTACACTGCAGTAGGATTCATTGTAAAAACAAGCGAACCCTGAGCTGCTACAGTTTGATTAGTAAGACGAACTACGGAGGCGTTGCGCACATCCCAGTTAACAGTGTATTGACCATTAGCCGCCACTGATGTAGCTGTCGCTGTAATACGACATGACGTAACTACAGGATCACTCCCCTCTCCACCTGTATCCCCACCAGTAGTTCCTCCTCCGATAGTTCCTCCTCCGCAATCACCACAAGTTCCTGCAGCATTTACCGTATTTGTAAATACAAAACTTGCTGAAGCGATAAGAATCGTAAACGCGGCAACAAAAATAAATTTAGTAATATAAGTTTTCATAAATAATGGATTAATTATTAGTTTTAATTGACCTTTATATTCCCACCTACACCAGTACGCGAGAATAAGTAAGGGGTGGACGCATTTTTGAAACGCGTCCACCAAACGATCAGGGTAACGGCCAATCTTTGTGTGCGGGTGGCGGAGATTCGAAACTGTCGACATACTGCACACGATAAATGGAAAGTTGATACTCGCCGCTGTTCACGATTGGTCGAGTTGCAGACCAGTAGCGGACCCACCGACCGGTCCCTGCCTCACGGCAGTGGAACCAGTTGATCACGATTGTGTCATGATTCACGTGTTGTCGAGCGAAGCATTGTCCGGTCACCACGGTGCCAATGTCGTATGGTGCCGTCTGTCCGCCATGCCAGAAGGCGTAATCCCACTGTGCTTCAGTGGTTTTCCGACCGGAAGCATCTTCCGTCATAAGACGGTAAGGTTCCGCAGCGAGGCAGAGCGTTGGACGATGTTCTGTCACCACTTGCCCACTGCCCTGAAGTGGGTCAGCGAACTCGGGAACACATTGTCCGTTCCGTCTAACTTCTCCTTTTGCACAGGCCGAAGCAAGAGTAGGAACGAGCGTCACGATCCCTGCACTACCGATAGCAATAAGGAAATTACGACGATCCATTTTAGGCTCCTTGCGGCGTTGCCGCGGTTGGTTACCCTGACTGAGTCAAAGAGCAAAGGTACGTTTACTCAAACAGTGTATCATATTGACGAGTATTTGTCAATACTTTAGCTTTATTGTCAAATAAAGAAACGCCCGCGACACGTGAAATGTGTGCGGACGCCTGAGCACTCCTTAGAGTGGCGGTGCTACGTTCCCCGCTTCAGTTGCGGGGGTACCAGCTGGTGCAGGCTGGGGTTTCGGTACCGTAGCTGTGGTACCGACAAATTCAGCATGCCCATTGGGGTCGATTGCGATAACTTCCCCCGGACGAGGCGCAGCGACCCCAGCAACCGTTACGGTAGTAGTCGTTGAGTACCCTGGTGGGACATACCCAGAGCCTCCCCCACCATTCCGGCTGGTCACTGGTCCGGGTACGCAACCGGCCAAGGTTGCAATTGCGACTGCGAGAACAAGCTTTTTCATTATAAAACCCCTTTCAAGGATTTTTAGTTCCAGACATTATGTCCAGCACTTCCTCTACTACTGTATCATAGTAAATCAATTCTGTCAAACAAAAAAAGCCCTAGTTGAGGGTTTTTGTTGAGATTAGGGTGGCTTCTATGACGTATCTGTCTTCGGTTGAGCCAAAGCTGTTGCAGGTAACTAGGGTTAGGGTTTTGCCTTTACCGGCTACGGGGACAGTGAAGCCTGAGGCTTTGGCTTTGTAGGTTTTTTCTACCTTGTAGGTATATTCAGTGTCGTTTGAACTGAGTTTTATAGTATCGCCCCATTTGAGGTTTTGGATGCCGTTTAGGGCTTGGAAATTGAGGTTATGGACGGTTGGTAGGTAGCTCGAATGTCCCAAGATA
>JAYVHQ010000085.1:0-5132 GCA_043771035.1 Candidatus Kaiserbacteria bacterium
GGAAAATCCTTTCCTGTGCGTCCTTAGCAGCATCGCAGTCGCGATTATACCTAGCGCCTTCAAGCTCCATTGGCTTACTGTGAAAACAAAGAGAAGCCATATCCGCAAGGTCGCCGATGTTAACGACCACATCAGGCTTGACATCATGGATTAACTTTCCTAACCAAGTGAAACGTTCATTCGAGTAATCGGGGTGTGCGTGACTATCCCCAATAATTAGATGTTTCTTACCCACGTTAATTGACTTTCTGCTGTGGCCTTGTTGTAGTATGGCCCAAGGATAGGAAATCCATCCTCTGTAATGTAGTACATGTCTTTTGCGTCTTGTTCGATGATAAGATTATTCGTCCCACCATTCTTCTGGAATGTCTCCTTGAGACCACTTATATCCAAGGCGCTCGGCCCATTCTCCATAGGTGTCACTCTTCTTACTTTTGTTACTGAGTTTTTGCTTTGCGTTCTGAAAGACAAATCGGATATCCATTTCTGGATTTTGCTCTTTAACCTTGCGCATTTTGGTTCTATCGCGAGGTCGTAGATATCCTTTGGCTTCAATGTATATCCCGTTAGGTAGTCGAAAGTCGGGTATATACCGATAAGGAATGTTATAGTAGATACGAATGTCTTCAGGTTCGAAGACCATCTTCCTTTTACGGAGGGCAGCACTATCCCATATCCTTTCTTCAAATCCTGATCTAAACTTCGGGGACATCTGGAACCTTTGCAACTGTTGTTAAGTATCTAGGGCCATTTGAGTATAAGAACGTACGAACTCCGGGGTAGCAAGCGTGCTTGAACGCGCAATAAGAGCAGCCCGTAGGAAGCATCATATTTCCCGACTTACCATCTGGTTTAGGGTCGTAACACCGAGGGGGCGGGTCTTTCTGTGCAATCACTTCTTTGAGATAAGCAATTCGATCTTCTGGCTTGTGGTCGTTGATAATGCTACTAGATAAAGTAGAGACACAGATGTCTCCGCCGACCTTATCAAAAGCCACCCAAGCAGCAGACTTACCTTTGTTAAGGACGTTAGAGTAACCAGCTAACTGGGCCACGTAACCAAACGGGTCGTCTTCAACTACTTCCTGCTTTTTGAATTTCTGATAGCCGTATGGGGCTGCTGACTTGACATCGACTACAACACCGTCAATAATGGCGTCAATGTGCCCCTTAACCCCGTCGACTTCTACTTCAAGTTGTTCAGAGTGAACGTCGTGACCTGCCTCCTTAGCAAGAAACAGGACAAGAAGTTCGATTATGTCGCCGTAGAGAAACTTAAAGTAGGTCTTAGGTGTCATGTCTTCTTGAGGCGTGTGCCTAGACATATACCAGATTTGCCTGTCCTGTTTCCCTAGAGCAGAGAACCGTAACGGGTTATCCAGTGGCTCCCTCTCTGTGAGTCTCGTACGAAGGATGTCCTTAGCGTTTCTAGCAAACTCTTCTAGGTTATCTTCAGAAGGGACATGTGTTAGCTTCGGGTCGAACAGATGAAAAATATCATCCGGAAGGGTTTTAAGATGTTTCACGCTTATATCTTTTCAAAAACAGTTATAACTCTAAATCTATGATTTGTGCTTTTCACCATCCCTATATACGCTATGACTTTAAAAGTATCTTTTCGGTACATAGGAAGAACTTGATCTAGCCACACAACATGAGCCCCACTATTAAGTCGAGATAACGCAGACATTACTTTATTTCGTTTAACCATAGTAGGTTGGTAGTGTTCAGAGTCTTCGACGCTGTAAGGAGGGTCGGCTAAAACTAGGTCGTATTTTTCAAGAGGGACTTTATTCAAAGTCTGAGCGTCATCTACGTAATCTGGGGAAGTATCTGGATTTAAGTCTACAGTCTCCCCTTTTAAAATACTTAAATCTACTTTACCACTAAATAAATGGAGGATACTAGTTTTTTCTGGAAAAAGAGATTTTATTCTTTTTAGATAGCCGTGAGGGTATCCGCCATAATAAGAGGAGGCTACTCTATAGTTGTTCCCCATTACCCAAGTTCCAACAAGTCTTCCGTCCTCGCTTATGAAAAGCGAACGAGGGAAACTTGTTTCTTTACAATAATTGTCTACTCTATCTTCAAGTGTCATTTGGTTTCTCGATTGGTTCGAACGTCCAGTCTTGTTCGTAATACGTTCGTTCTGTCACTAAGAACTGTTTAAATAATCCATTGTGAGCTTTTTCTAGAGCGTCTTCAAGGCTTGCTCCGTCGTCAACCTCTACTGTTACACCGCCGTTTTCGATCACCGTCGAATTACGGGTGAACTTTAAGTTTACTTGCATGTTATTTTCCAATAAATGTGTGGGCCTCTCACCCACTGGATTACCGTTACACCGATTACGATAATTCTTCCCCCTTGCCGGGGGACAGCCACTAGGTATTACGGATTACCCTAGTGAATTCTTTTATACAGGAATTTCGTCGTCCAGTTCATCTTCAATAGACATGAAATCTTTCTTGAAGCTCTTATCTTCCTGTGCTGTCTTATCTTCTGCGGCCTTCATTGCGGCAGCGTAATACTCATCATCCTCGTCGATTTCAGTGAAGCCTGAGCCTTCGTATGGAACGTGCTCAAGAACTCGAATTCTTCGAGGATAAACACCGGCCTTCTTACCCGCCCCGTAATCGACTACTGCAAAGCGTACATCAACAATAGAACCATTGCCGATTAGCTTATCTTGGTCCCAAGGACGATTTACAATGTCTACTACTTCAATAGGCTCATTAGGCTTTCCGTCTCTAGTGTATTCTCTCTGGCGGAAGGACATAAACTTAGCGCCGTCGTAAACGTCTTCGCCAGTGCTCTTGATCTTCTTGCTACGAAGTCTGTCTCCTACTCCAATCTCTGCTAATTCCTTAGCGACTGTCTTAGGGTCCTTTGGGATGAAGTCGAACTTCCACTCCTTGCCGTCTTTATCGTAATTAAGAACAGGGTCTCCAAGAACCTTAGCATACATTGCAGTACCACGGAGAACCATTGTGTTATTCTTAGCCATTCACTTATAACCTTTCACTTTATTATTTTTTTATAAACTAGAACTCCCTAGCTTATACTGTATTATAACAGGTTTTATCCCTTTTGTCAAGGGGTATTTTTATTTATTTTATCTTAGCCACTCCCCGTTACAATCAGGGCACTGCCATCTTACTGTCCTGTCTTTTTCCATGTCGTAAATACCTATTGCTCTACCCCATTGTCCATTTCCCTTACTAGCCCCGTATTGTTCAGCTACATTGTCAGCAACAGCTATTGCTTGCTCGTTGGTCAGTAGCCTAGGAGTCGGTGAGTAATTTCCGTCTTCGTCTTTCCAATATCCTGTGCCCTCTGTGAACTGTAGATAGAAATGTTCCCAAATAAAACCTCCGTTAAGGTCTGCATCACAATGTGGACATTTTCCATGATCATTAGTTGCCATCAGTGTTTCCTAGTTATAATTCACATACCCGTTAGAGTATGGCTCTAGCTCTTGATAAATAAACTCGCTTAGCCAATCATAACCCTCTCCATCAAGAGTTTCCATAACTACAGGGTTGTACTCTAGAAATTTTACAAGGTTATTTAAAATGGTTTGAATTCCGTCGTCAGTTAACTGTAAAGAGTTTGCCATTATTTTTCTCCTAGTGTGTCTCTGCCCATGTCAAACCAACCTTGCTGTCACAAGCAATAGGGATACGATAATTAAAGAACTCACCGCTACGAGCGAAAGCGGGCGGGCAGACATCTCCTGTGAATTCTTCAACACTTCTCTTATGTACATCATTCTGCCATTCATTTTTTAGTATTTCTTTTGATATATTTAACTAACTTCTCTAGTTCTTCTAACGTAGCGTCATTTTTAATTCTGTTGGCCCGCCAAGAAATAATTCGAATGTTGTCTTTTGTATACCCCTTTTCAGGCACAATTCTATCAATAGAAGGAGTGTTATCTGTTCTTCCCCCTTCGCTGAACAAAAGATTAATTCCTAGAATCGGACAATGTGTAGGAAACACTATGTCTTCAGGAGTAATGTTAAAAGGTACATTTTGTTTTTTAGCCCGACCTTTAGCAGCAAGTGCGTAACTCCTAGCAGGATTTCCTCTGTGCCACTTAGCTGTTCTTATGTTTCTTTTATCTCTGTCTTCTCTAAAAAGCTGTATCATCAGTGCGTCTGGCTCCAAGTTAATCCAATTTTAGAATTACATTCAATCGGAATTCTGTAGTTAAAAAATTCCCCCGATTTCTTAAAGCTAGTCGGACAAACTTCGTAACCAAACTCCTCCGAATGGGTTTTTAGTGCATCATTCTGCCATTCATCGTGACAGTCAACAACTTTCAATACGTCTAATTTCCTGCGTCTTATTTCTGCAGCCGTCAGGATTGCCGCTTTTTTCATGAGCCTAGATTCATCGCCTTGTAAAAGATATCCAAGTCTAGTGTGTGGAGCTGAGACGAGGATTGGGGTTCTGTCACAAAGGATAATTCTTCCAGTTCGTTCCACCTGTCTCGCAAGAGAATCGAGTAGATTTGACAGTCCCGGAAAGCCACTAACAAATCTTTTTTTAATTTCTCTACCATCTTTCGTCGAGCCTCCAATGATCTGCCCGACCTTTTCGTCTCCTGCTCCAAGAAGGAAAGCATAGATGAAAGTTTTTGCGATAACTCTACTTCCAAAGCCTCCAACCTGCTGATTGTAAGAGTGTGGGTCTCCATTAAGAACTGCCTCCGTAAATTTAGGGTTGTTTAGGTAATGAGCGAGTACGCGTAGTTGTATACCCTTAGCGTCCACACCAACCAAGACCCTATCCACGCTCCTAGTAGTCCATAAATCACGAGCCTCGTAAGTGTATACACCAGCTTCTTCTCGTAAAGGTTGGTCCTGCTTATCCAACCTAACAGCCGGTATGTTAGCAGTATTGGGATTACTGTGGCGATAACGAAGGGTGTTAGCGTACCAAAGAGAACCGTGAATGCACCCTGTGTCATCGTTATACGCCTCTATCCAAGTGTTAACCATACTGGCTCTGGAATTAATTTCTATCCATTGAGCAATTAACTTAACTTCTTCTATACCAGAAGTCTCTACGAACAGTTGCAGACTGGGACTTAGCTGCCCTTTGTGAGTGGGCTTAGGTTGTCCTTTTG
>JAYVHQ010000086.1:0-3226 GCA_043771035.1 Candidatus Kaiserbacteria bacterium
TCATCCATGGCTGCTGACTTGCGCACTAGGTCTGCCAGCGACTGTTTTTGTTTACGAAGACGCTCTTCTAAAATCTGAAGTACTACTACCTTGTCACCAATCTGGTCTGAGAGTTGACTTATAGCAATCGCTCGCGCTTGAATACCTAACTGCGCTTGTTTGATCTCGCCTTCGATAACATTAATATCACGTTCCAAAGTTTGCCGCTCGCTTTTTTTACCATTGACTAAACGTTCTTGTACGACTATCTGTTGCTCCACCTGATTAAGTGCTGCTTCGAGTCTTACCTTACGCTCAGCGTCAGTTTCAGCGCTCACACTGAGTATAGGCACACACAAAAAGACCAACACCAAAATACTTCCTCTCAAGTAGTTCCCCATAGACCACTAGTATAGCAGGAAATATCAACCAAAAAATAGTAAAGCTATACCCGTCTGGGCTTCTACGGAAGCAAACTGGCAGTGATATACTGGGCACGTATGTCAGAACAATATGATTTTATCGCCATTGGCGATATCGTAGTAGACGCATTTATTAAATTAGCTAAAGATGGAGCTGACGTGAGTACTGATATGGATACTGGTAGACAGACTCTCCATATGCCATTTGGGAGTAAGCTCGCCTATGACGAAGTTGAGGTTCTTAACGCTGTTGGCAATTCACCCAATGCCGCGGTATCAGCCAAGCGTTTAGGGCTCAAAACAGCCCTCGTGGCCAGCTTAGGGCAAGACCGCAATGGTAAAGACTGCCTGGAAGCCCTACGGACTGAGGGTGTAGAAACCGATTTTGTGAAGTTGTATGAGGGTAAAGCCACAAATTACCACTATGTATTACGGTACGGACCAGAGCGAACCATCCTCATCAAACATGAGAAATTCCCGTACACGTTACCTGATTTTGGCACCCCACCACGATACATTTATTTCTCATCAATCGGTGAACACGGCGTTCCTTTCCACCATGAACTGGCCACCTACGTCAGGGAAAATCCGGCCACTAAACTAGTATTTCAACCGGGTACGTTCCAAATTAAACTTGGAAAAGAAGAGTTAAAAGACCTCTATGCGGTAACGGAAATATTTTTCTGTAACAAAGAAGAAGCACAAGAAATTCTAGAAACAAAAGAACAACATGTACCGACTTTGATTGCCGGACTCAAGGCACTCGGTCCAAAATTACCGGTTATCACTGATGGACCGTACGGCGCGTATGTAACTGACGAGACTGGACAGTCATGGCATATGCCCATGTACCCCGATCCAGCCGATCCGGTAGACCGCACTGGTGCGGGTGACGCTTTTGCCTCCACGTTTACCGCCGCGATTGCCTTAGGTAAAACACCAGACGAGGCGCTGAGTTGGGGCCCTATTAACTCGATGTCAGTAGTGCAGTATGTCGGGGCGCAAGCTGGACTGTTGTCCCGCGAAAAACTCGAGGAGTTCTTAGCTAACCGCCCCGAGGAATACGTAGCTAAAATGATAAGTTAACCGCTCCATCATAGAAAAAAATCGCCAGCAATGCTGGCGATTTTTTGTTATACCAGCCCAAAGTAAGTTAACGGGTCTTTGCAAAATAGTATGCCTCCGAAGAAGATTTGTAATACCATCCCCAATTAAGCTGACCCGTTTCGTAAGGTTATTCAACGACTAAAGTGGATTGCCACGCTTGCGCTTCATACCGAAGCTGTACAAGTTGTCGCTCTTTTTACAAAAGAGCTGGCAACTACTTGCGAAAATCTCTCAGATTTTCTCACTCGCAAAGACTGGTCGATTATTGCAGGTGAAGTTGATTGGGAGTAGTATAACAAGCTACGAACTGAACGTGGATTGCTTCGTGACCTCGCAAAGACGAAGGTGGGCAAACTGTTTATACCTTTCGTGTTCATCCAGTAAGTTACGCTACCAGAGCTTTCCCGGCTGCTACAATCGCTTCGACATCAAGTTGATAGTGTTTGAGTAACTCATCTGGTTCACCGGACTGTCCAAACATATCTTTCACACCCAGGCGAGTTATTTTAATTGGGTGATTTTCGGACAAAACCTCAGCTACTGCCCCACCTAATCCACCCTGCACCTGATGTTCTTCAACGGTCACAAGCGCGTCGTGACTCTTGGCAAACGCTACTAATGCCTTCTCGTCGAGCGGTTTGATGGTGGCCATATGGAGCACACTCGCGCCAATGCCAAAAGCTTCAAGTTCTACCGCAGCCAAGAGAGCGTTGTGGGCAAGCGTACCAGTTACTACAATACCAATTGATTTCTGTGTCCCCTCTTTTTTTGTATAAAATACCTCACCACGTCCGAGCACAAATGGTGAATCGTCAGTTGTTACAACCGGTGTATCACTACGTCCAATACGAATATAGACCGGGCCATCGTGTTTAGCCGCTACCAAAGTTGCCTTACGGGCTTCGTTGGCGTCACACGGCGCAATTACAATCATGTTAGGAATAAGGCGCATAAGTCCGATATCCTCTAAGGCTTGGTGTGTTGCACCATCTGGACCAACAGAAATACCGGCATGAGCCCCTATTACTTTGACGTTGACGTTATTATAAGCTACCGTCGTTCTGATTTGCTCCCAATTACGCCCCGGGCTAAACATGGCGTACGAAGCGATAAATGGCACTTTCCCCATCGCTGCCATCCCGGAGGCAACTGATGCCATATTTTGCTCAGCAATTCCCATTTGGAAAAATCGGGAAGGAAACATCTCGGCAAACGGCAGTGCCCGGGTAGACTCAGTGAGATCAGCTGCGAGGGCAACGACTTTATCGTCACGCTTACCCGCTTCAACCAAACCATCACCAAAGCCATTTCGGCTCGGGAGCTTTGTTATTTCAGAAGTTCCAACTTTTTTATCGAGGTGACTGGCAAACATATTATGAAATATCATTCTTACTAATCATGAAAGCGAGCGTTCGGAGTTTCTCTAACGCCACTTTTGCTTGCTCTCCTTTTGGCACTCTATCCTCTGGGCCTTTGCCGGGAGGGTTACCATGCCACCTGAAATCTCGTTCAAACACGTCCACCCCCTTTGAAGCAATGGTGTGCGCAATAATCACGGACGGTTGCCCATACACAGCCTGTGCCTTACCGATAGCATCATTCATCGCGCGAATGTTATGTCCATCTACTTCCTGAACATCAAAGTTAAATGACTCGAATTTCTCAGCCAAAGGCTCAAGCGGCATCACGTCTTTGGTGTAGCCATCAATCTGAATACC